>DMCD01000294.1:0-550 GCA_003445895.1 Lachnoclostridium sp.
TCGGCGCAGTTCCGGTCAGCTACACTCTGAAGGAAGAGAACGGCTACCAGATGGATCTGGAGGAAATTCGGGAAAAGATCACCGACAAGACCAAGGTTCTGGTTCTTGTTACCCCGAATAACCCCACCGGCAGCATGCTGTCCAGAGAGACGCTTGAGGGTCTCGCAAAGATTGCCATCGAGAAGGATATCGTCATCTTCGCCGATGAGGTCTATGAGCGCCTGGTCTACGGCGATCAGGAGCACGTCAGCATCGCATCCCTTCCGGGCATGGCAGAGAGAACCTTTACCTTCAACGGCTTCTCCAAGGCATACTCCATGACCGGCTGGCGTCTCGGCTATGTCTGCGCTCCCCTGGAGTATCTGAAGGAAGTGAACAAGCTTCACCAGAATGCTGTTACCTGCGCACCTTCCTTTGTGCAGAAGGCCGGTATCGTCGCTCTCCGTGATGAGGAGAACGAGGTGGCGGAGATGGTAAAAGAGTACAAGCGCAGAAGAGACTACGCCGTAAAGACCATCAACGAGATCGAAGGCCTCAGCTGCCCGGCACC
>DMCD01000294.1:687-3077 GCA_003445895.1 Lachnoclostridium sp.
CTTCTGGAGAAGGCGGGCATCTGCCTGGTGGCAGGAAGTGTCTTCGGCAACGGCGGAGAGGGCTTCATCCGCATGTCCTTCGCCAACAGCTATGAGAATATCGCAGAAGGCCTCCGGAAGCTGAAAGAGGCTGTGGACGGACTGATGAAGTAATACCATGCTTTTTGCCGCAGCAGCGGCTGCGGACTGTCATATACAGAACCCCGGGCTGCGGGGACGGGAGGAAGACTCCTGTCCCCGCAGCTTTTTTGTCCCGCAGGCATGTCCTGTACGCAGCGGGGGACTTCAATATGCATTGTTTCTGTATATTATAGCAAGTGTTATGCCAGTTCTTGAAAATGTATCATAAGAGTTTGGTTATAACTGATAAGAAGCTGTGACTTAGACGGCGGAGCTGTGCCATGTTAAATTGTTTTCAGAGATAAAGCAGAACGGCCGAAGAAGGGAGGCCGATGCAGCAGTTCGTGAATAAAGGACGTTTTAGAAAGGGAATAAAACAATGAAGAAGAACCTTATCGCAGCTATGACACTTACCGTTATGATGGCCATGACCGCCTGCGGCGGTTCGTCCCAGCCGGCAGCCACCCAGGCCGCAGCGGCATCCGAGACCGCAGCTGCTTCCGAGGCAGCAGGAGAGGCTGCAGCACCGGCAGGAGAACTGAAGGCGATTGAGGCAGGCGTCTGCGAGACACCGGCCCTCCTTACCTCCATCGGACAGAGCGCAGACGTGGATATCGTGAATACCCTCTGCAGCAAGGCAGGCATCGACCTGGAGAAGAACAACAATATTACCGCTGATGAGCTTCCGGCAGACTGCAAGACCCTGATTCTTGCCGTGGGCGGATCCTCCAAGGGTCTGGGCGCAGCCGGCATCGATGCCGACCAGGAGCTTGAGAGAACCGCAGCTCTTCTGGAAAAGGCTAAGAGCCAGGGCACAAAGATTGTGGCCGTGCACACCGGCGGCTCCGCAAGACGCGGCACACTTTCCGATTCCTTTATCGTTCCGGCATTTGAAGCAGCAGACATCGGCGTTGTCGTCGCAGAAGGCGACCAGGATGGACTGATGCAGGGAATCCTTGCAAAGAACGGTGCTTCCGGCGCAGTAGTCGGTCAGGTAGCGGAGTGCGTTGCAACAATGACCACCCTGTTCGGTAAATAAAAAGGAGTTATAACATGACAGCATATGCCATTACTTTCTTTCTTATGGTCGGCATATTCATGGTCGGATGCTTCGCACTGAAGCTTCCCGTCGGAGTCGCGATGCTTCTTGCGGCTCTCGGCGGCGCCATCGAGGGCGGACTCGGATTTGAGACCATCCGGATGATGGTGGAAGGCGAGTTCGGCTACGTCGATACGATTCTTACCATCGGAACGGCCATGATATTCATGAAGGTGATTGAAGACTCCGGCGCCCTGGATGCGCTGAGCAGCCTCATCATCGAGAAGTTCCACAAGAGACCGGCCATTCTTCTGATTCTTATCATGCTCATCATCATGTTCCCGGGCATGATTACCGGTTCCTCCACCGCGGCGGTTCTGTCCGCAGGCTCCATCATGGCTCCGGTTCTGGCTCTCATGGGCCTGGATGCCGTGACAGCCGGTTCCATCATCGCCATGGGCGCTCTGCTGGGCATGATTGCACCGCCGGTCAACACCGCAGCGCTTATCATCTGCGCCGGCATCGATGTTCCCTACGTGGGATTTACCGGACCGCTGGCACTGATTACCTTCCCGCTGGCCATTCTCTTCGTCCTGATGCTGGGCTATAAGCAGGCAAAGCTTCTGGATTACGAGAAGCTGAAACCGGCACTGGTAAAGCAGGATGAGACCAGAAAGCAGTATGGGATCAAGATTTATATCCCGCTGATGGTTCTCCTCGCTCTGATGATTATCTTCAAGATTCTCCGGCTGGGCGAAGACATCGGCATGCCGCTGATGTTCCTTATCAGTGCCGCCAGCGGCCTCTTCACCGGACGAAAGATTAACGTTCTGGAAGCAGTTCCCGCAGCCATCCGCACCGCAGCTCCGGTTATGGGCATCCTGATGGGTGTCGGCATGTTCATCGAGGTTATGACAGCTACCGGTGTCCGCGGCCTGGTGGTTACCAGCTGCCTCAGACTTCCTCCGGCCCTCTGGCTTCTGGCCTGCGCCATCAGCATCCCGCTGTTCGGTGCGGTATCCTCCTACGGTGCCTGCTCCGTTCTGGGCGTACCTTTCGCCTACATCTATGCATCCCTTCTGGGCGGCAACTCCGTAGTGGTTCTCGCAGCCATTTCCCTGATTGCTTCCTGCGGCGACATGATGCCGCCGACGGCACTTGCAGGACTGTTCGCAGCCCAGGTAACCGGCGTAAAGGACTATGTAAAGATTCTGAAGCGGTGCCTTGTACC
>DMCD01000294.1:3256-8414 GCA_003445895.1 Lachnoclostridium sp.
ATTGCAGCTCTGGTATTCATCTGCACCGGCTACAACATGATTTTTAAAGAAGAGAAGATAGCAGACCAGGTAAACGCGGCGATGGTTCTTATCCCGCTGTTCCTGCGGATTCTGCTGATTAAGTAAGGAGGCGGGAAGATGAAAAAACAGTTTGTTTCTGCATTCTGCATTCTCGCCTGCGCAGCCGTCATCGGCGGGATTGCCGGAAAGAGCTTCTATGACAAGCGGCACTTCGTCGAGGACATCGTACCGGGAGAGCATGTGACCGAGACCTTCATGCTGTCGGAGTACAATCCGAACCTCAAGGGCACCATGGGTGACACCGAGGTTTATGTCCTCCGGGGAGAGAAGGAGGGCGGACAGCTCCTGGTGCTGGGTTCCACCCACGCCAATGAGCCGGCCGGCCATATGACCGCCATTGTTCTGGAGGAAAATGCGAAAGTCAGCGAAGGAACCATCTACGTCATCCCCAGCATCAGCAAGTCGGGCTTAAGCCACAACGACCCGCTGGAGGGAAGTCCCCAGTACATGCATTTCACAACTCCTTCCGGGGAGCAGAGAGTGTTCCAGTACGGTTCCCGCGCCGCGAATCCCATCGACCAGTGGCCGGACCCGGATATCTACAGCCACAGTTCCGGACAGACCCTGTCCGGTTCCGAAACCAGAAACCTGAACCGCTGCTACCCGGGTATTGCGGACGGAACCCTGTCCGAGCAGGTGGCCTACGCGGTTACCAATATGATCAATACCCTGGGCATCGATATGGAAATTGACCTCCATGAGTCCAGCCCGGAGTATGCGGTAAACAATGCGACCGTAGCCCACGAGCGGGCCATGGGCATCGCCTCTGAGGGCGTCCTGGACCTGCAGCTGGAAGGCATCTCCATGAGCCTGGAGCCGTCACCGGTATCCCTGCACGGCTTAACCCACAGAGAGCTGGGCGACTTTACCAACACCTACGCACTCCTGATGGAGACCGGAAACCCGTCCCAGGGACGTCTTCGCGGACGCACCGACGAGGCCCTGGTACAGACCGGTATCGACCCCTGCTATGTTATCAACTATGACCTGGGTCTTCTCTATGTAGACTACAGCTCCGGCAGCTTCCCGATGGAGCTTCGCGTGGGCAGACATCTTGCCGGCATCAGTGCTTACATCAACGCATTCAACAACAACAGCGACAAGAAGATTGAGGTGGAAGGCATTCCCACCTACGAAGAGATGCTGAACAATAAAGTAGGATACTACTTAAAGTAATAGGAGGAGGTACTTCATGAAAAAGAAACTGGCTATAGCCCTGGCACTGACCATGGGAATCAGCACGGTCGCAGCATGCGGCCAGTCCCAGCCGGCACCGGCAACCACAGCAGCAGCGACGGAAGCAGCGGCAGAGACCGAGGCTCCGGCAGCCGAGGGAGAGACTGCAGCAGAAGCTGCGGAGGAAGGCGAAGAGAGCGCGGACAAGCCCTATATCGAGATTCCGCCGGAGGTACAGTCCTGGGATGAGAGCAAGAAGCAGGTCACCCGTGACATGCTCACCACCGCAGAGAACGGCATGGTGTCTTCCCTGAACTATGTGGCGTCCAAGGTTGGCGCAGATATCCTGGAAGCAGGCGGCAATGCCGTTGACGCAGCCGTGGCCACCGGATTTGCCCTTGGCGTCTGCGAGCCGATGATGAGCGGTATCGGCGGCGGCGGTGCCATGACCATCTACGATGCAGAGACCAAGAACACCGTATTCATCAGCTTCCGTGAGATGTCTCCGAAGTACATGGATGCAGATATGTGGATTGAGGATGAGAACGGCGAGGTTATCGGTAACCACAAGATGAAGGGCGGCCTTTCCGTCGGCGTTCCGGGTGAGGTATCCGGTCTGTGCTACGCACTGGAGACCTACGGCACCATGGACCTGAAGGATGTTATCCAGCCGGCCATCGACCTGGCATATCAGGGCTACACCGTTACTCCGGCTTTCGTAGAGAACGTCAGCCGCGCTTATGATACCATGCGTTTCAACGCACAGCTTTCCGAGATTTATCTCGATGAGAACGGCATGCTTCCGGAAGTCGGCAGCACCATAAAGAATCCGTACCTTGCACATGCGCTGGAGAGAATCCGCGACAAGGGACCGGACGGCTTCTATAAGGGCCAGATTGCAGAGAATATCATTGACGCCGTAGCCCGCGCTGGCGGTGTTATCGTACAGGAAGACCTGGACAATTATCAGTGCTGGGAAGAGGAGCCTGTCTCCACCACACACAACGGCTATACCGTTATTTCTTCCCCGTCTCCGTCCTCCGGCGGTACCTTCATCATCGAGACTCTGAACATCATGGAGAACCTCGAGAAGTATCCGCACGGCAGCCTGGAGTGGGCACACCAGCTCTCCGAGGTACAGAAGATGGTCTTCGCAGACCGCGGCGAGTACATGGCTGACACCCGTTTCGTGGACGTTCCGATCGCAGGTCTCACCAACAAGGACTATGCAAAGAAGCTGTCTGAGAAGGTAGACATGGAGAAGTCCCAGACCTTCCTCTTTGATGACCCGTGGAAGTACAATGACGACCACTACAACACCACCGGCTATGAAGTTGCCGACAAGGAAGGCAACATGGTAGCTGTTACCAAGACTCTGAACTACTGGTGGGGTTCTGAAGTCTATGTTGAGGACTTCGGCTTCTTCCTGAATGACCAGATGGATGACTTCGTCACCGGCAAGCAGTCTGCCAACTCCGTAGAACCGGGCAAGGCACCGCTTTCCTCCATCTCCCCGACCGTTATCCTGGATCCCGAAGGCAATCCCTTCGCAGTCCTGGCTTCCCCGGGCGGCTCCGCTATCTATCCGTGCATCGGCCAGCTCATCATGAACATGATCGACTATGACATGTCTCTTGAAGAGGCGTTCCTTGCACCGCGCGTCATCGACAACGGCTTCGGCTTCAGCTATGACAAGCTCTCTCCTGAGGTTGTGGACGGCCTGAAGAATCTCGGTCACGAGAACATGACCGAAGGCACATTCCCGTCACCCTCCGGTATCCGCTATGTGGACGGCGGTCTCCAGGGTATCGTCAACGAAGCAAATCCGGACGGCGCTGCTGTAGGCTTCTGATACGAAGCAGGAAAATGTTTTAAAAGTGCATATATGGTAAATGAAAAGCCCCGCGGTGCGAAAGCATCGCGGGGCAATTTCTGTCAGAGAGGATATCATGTCCGGCCGGAACCGGGAAGAGGCCCGGAGGGAGGCATCAGTCCTTCATATGCAGCATGATGTACTTGATAAAGTCCTCCGCCAGCTTGCTGGGCTTCGGAGACTTCCGGACCGTCAGCCAGATGGAGCGCTTTGCCAGGTCATTTCCCACCTTATAGTATTTAAGCCTTGTGGTGGGCTCGGTGAACCGGAGAATGGAATCCCGGAAAAAGACACAGCCGCTCTGGCCGTTTCGGGCCACGTTGTAGGCTGTCAGGAGCTGATCCATGTAGAGGGAGACCTTCGGAACAAAGCCTGCCTGCCGGCAGATGGCCAGGGCCCGGGCGTAGCTGTCCTGTTTTTTCTTCATCAGAATAAAGGGCTCATCCTTTAACAGTGAGAGGTCCACTGCGGGTACGGAATCATCCAGAAAGCTCCGATCCAGTACCTGGGCCCGGGTGATCTCGTAGTCTTTCAGCTGTTCCGTGATCGGGAAGGAGGAGGGAACACCCAGAATCAGGTATTCGTGTCCTAACTCGATCATATCGAAGATGTCCTGGTCCGGCTTTTCCACATCGATGGCCATAACGACACGCCCGTCTCTCAGGCCGGCGTCCATGTCGGAGGCGCTGCATTCGGTGAGGGTGATCTCGCAGGCCGGATTAGCCTTGTGGTATTTGTTGATAATTTCCGCCAGGGCGTAGGCGCAGAAGTAGGCGGAGCTCCCGACGCTGACGGTGCCGCTGCGGACGCCGGCGATGGAAGCGAAGTGGTCGTCGATTTCATTTTCCAGTTCATCGATGCGCCGGGCCTTCTCTAACCAGAACCGGCCCTCCCGGGTCAGAACCACGGGGGAGACGCTGCGGTCGAAGAGGGGAATCCCGTGGAGCTCGTTCTCAATCTTCTTGATGGCGGCGCTCAGGGCCGGCTGGGATATATAGAGTCTCTGGGCTGCTTTGGAGAAGTTGCCCTCCTGGCTTACGGCCAGAACGTATTCGTAATCATGTCGTCCCATAGATGAAGATCCTTTCTGCGCAACGTGAGTAATATGCAGATTACTTACATTATTCTAAGGGAAACATACAGAGAAATCAAGATTTCCTGCAGCAAGCGGCAGACAGAGAAAGGTATAAGGAAACACTTATCACGGGATAATGGTTTCCGTGTTGGACGCCTGCGAAGCGGGATGGTAACATAAGGTCAGAACAGAAAAACAGTAAGAAACAGGCGCACCGGAGAAGCATCCGATGCGGATGAGGAAACATAAGACTTCATTTCCAAGGAGGAAACAGCAATGAGATTTGCAACCATCAAGTTAAACGGAGCAGAAGTAGCCGGCATCGTGACAAAGAAGGGCGTCCTTCCGGTAGCCTGCCTGAACGCGGTGAAGGGAACCGCCTGGGCGGAGGATATGATGAGCCTCATCCAGAAGCAGCAGATTCCGGGACTGACCAAGTGGTACAACGAGGGCGGAAAGGAAGAGCTCGAGGAGATTCCGGGCGTTATCCCCCAGGAAAAGGTCGTATACGGACCGCTGTACCGCAATCCGAAGAGAATCTTCGGCATCGGCTTAAACTACACTGACCACGCAGCAGACATCGGCAACGCAGCACCCCAGGGCTTCCCGGGCAGCTTCTTCAAGATGGCAGACACCCTGATTGGCCCGGGCGATGAGATCAAGACCCCGGCCCTGAAGGAAGCTCAGAAGACCACCGCAGAAGCAGAGCTCGGCGTTATCCTCGGCAAGGACTGCAGAGACGTGGCGCAGGAAGACTGGCTGGATGCCGTTGTAGGCTACACCACCATCCTGGACATGACCGAAGAGTCCATCCTTAAGGGCAATGATTTCCTGGCCGGCAACCCGAGATACCTCACCATCGTAAAGAACTTCCCGACCTTCTTCTCCTTCGGACCGGAGCTGGTTACCCCGGATGAGGTTCCGGATGTGATGAAGCTGAACATCCAGTCCGT
>DMCD01000105.1 GCA_003445895.1 Lachnoclostridium sp.
TGATCCTCTCTTCCTCCACCACCAGCGGCCGCTTCATGACCCTGGAATTGATGGAGAGGATATACTCTCCCACCACGCCGATAAAGAAGATCTGCACCGATCCCAAAAACAGCATGCCGATCAGCATCGGCGCCATGCCGGCGGAAAAATCATACCAGTGAATCAGCTTCATGATCAGATAGACCAGGGCGATCAGCATGCTGATTCCGGCGCAGATACTGCCGAAAAATGTCGCCACCCGCAGTCCCACCTTGGTGTAGGAGGTAAAGCTTAGCATCGCCGCATCATACAGCCGGTAGAAATTGTTGTGGGTCTTGCCCGCCCGGCGCTCCGGCTGGATATAGGGAATCTCTTTTCTCCGGTATCCCAGCTCCGCCACAATTCCGCGCAGGAAAGGCGTCGGGTCATCCAGAGAGCGCAGCACATTGATGAAATCCCGGTCGTACAGGCCGGATCCCGTAAAGTGCTCGATCTGCTCCACGTCCGAAAGCTTCCGGATCAGCTTGTAATAACAGCTCCGGAGGAAATACATCACCGGATTCTCTTTGCTTCCGGTCTTGATGCCGATGACAATCTTATATCCGTTCTCCCATTCCCGGACATATTTGGGAATCAGCTCCACCGGGTCCTGGAAATCCGCCACCATGCTGATGACGCAGTCCCCCGTGCACTGCAGCATGCCGTAGTAGGGAGAGTTGAACTGCCCGAAATTCCGGGCATTGAAAATCGCCCGGATCCGCGGATTCTCGCTGCAGAGGCGGCGCAGGATCTCCCTTGTACGGTCCCGGGAATCATTATCAATAAAAACCAGCTCATAGTCATAAGCCGGGCAGTCTCTTGTAAGAGTCTCAATCACCGCCTGGCTTATGGGTTCCACATTTTCTTCTTCGTTATAACAGGGTATCAGGACACTTATCTTCTTCAAAGTCCCATCTCCAATACTTCTACCATCTTAATGGTATATTTACATCGAATCAACCAAAGATTTTCTTACATTCAGGCCTCAGGCCTTCCGGGCCTTTTCTGCCCGCCGGAGCTGCAGCATCCGGTGAATGCCCCGGTCGAAGGTCGTCTCCGGCTGCCAGCCCGTAACCTCAATAATCTTCCGGATATCCGGGTAGAGCTCCACCGGCCCCTCCGCATTGTAGGGGTGGAATCCGTAGCAGGCGGTTCCGCCGCCGCAGAGCCGCTGCATGCAGTCCACAAAGGACCGGAGCGGAACAGTCTCATCCATCGTTCCCGCCAGGTTAAAGACGCAGCCCTTCTCCATCAGGCTTCCCGGATACTCTGCCAACGCCGCAATTGCCTCGCCGCAGTCGTCAATGTAGAGGAAATTCCAGGTCTGAGTGCAGGGCGTAAGCTTAATCAGCTCATCCTTCAGGAACGCATCCATGCAGGAGGATACCAGCGACCAGGGGTGATCCCCCGGGCCGTAGGTGCTGAAGATCCGCACATGGCCGTAATCCATGCCCAGGCTCCGGCACAGGTTCTCCGCTTCCATCCGGACTCGGAGCTTTGCCTCCCCGTAGGGAGATGTGGGCTCACAGACTGCCTCCTCATTGGTGAGAGTCGTCTTCCGCCCGTACTCTGCCTGGCTTCCGGTAAACAGAAACCGTCTGCAGCCCAGCTTTCCTGCCGCCCGCACAGCCCGGAGCGCGATATCTGCGCTCTCTTCCTGCACGGCCGCATCCTTTCTTGACTCACTTCCTGCCCCCAGCCAGCCCATGTGCACGAACACATCAAAGGGCCCCTCTGCCAGCTCCGGAAGCCGGTCAATGGAGGAGAGATCCAGCTCCAGGAATGTAAGGCCTTCGGGGAAGGTGCCGTCCCCGCTTTTCAAAAGGTCCTTCTTTGCGGAGTTTTCCCGCACCACGGCGCACACCTCATGGCCGTGGGAGAGGAATGCCTTTACCGCCGCCCTTCCCACAAAGCTTGTGGCACCCGTCGCAATGATCCTCATCTGCCTGCCCGTTCCTTTCTTCTCAGTTCTTCTTTTCCTCCGAGGGCTTTGCCGCGCCGACTCTCGGAATCAGCATAATCTTATCCATCTCCTCCTCCGGAAGGAAGGGATAGAGATCCTCCAGCGGTGCCGAAATCATACTTCCGTCCGGCAGCTTCTTGGAGGATGCCTTCGGCTCGAAATTCTGGTCCATGGTCACAAAGACCTCACAGAACACCGGGCCCTCCATGGCCAGGGTCTGCTCCACCTTCTCGGCGCACTCCGCGTTGCTGTGGATGCTCACGTAGGGGAATCCATAGGCGCCGGAAATCTTCTCCATATCAGGGAAGGTCAGGTCTCCGCTGTCCACGCCGACACCCACCAGCGGCTCACCGAAGAAATTCTTCTGGGTCTGCCGGATGGAATGATATCCGCCGTTGTTGATCATGAAAATCTTGATGGGCATCCGGTTTCCGATCACCGTCTGCAGTTCCTGGATATTCATCTGGATGCTGCCGTCGCCGGTCACCAGAATGATATCCTGGGAATGGTCCGCCACGCAGCAGCCGATGGCCGCCGGCAGGCCGTATCCCATGGAGGCAATGGCGGAATTGGAGATAAACCGCTGTCCCTTTTTCACCACATTTCCGTGTCCGCAGACCACGACGGCGGAGCCATTGCCCACCACCACGATCTGGTCCTCGTTGAGCTTTTCGCTCATGATCCGGGCAAATGCGTACACATTCGCCGCATTCTCCGCCCCCTCTTCAAAGTGGCGGCGCTGTACCACGGGATAATCCCGCTTCCAGCCCTGACAGATGGACAGCCATTCTGCCTGGGCAGCCTTCTGCGCCTCGTCCATCTCCGGCACGGTATGCTTATCCAGCACCCGGTCCATCACAGAAAGGAGGTCTTTCACGTCCGCGTGCACCGGCATATCCACATGCACCGTGGGCTTCTTCAGCTCCTCCGCATCGATATCGTTGTAGATGACATAGGCCTCTCTGGCCCAGGTTTCAAACCGGTATCCCACCTGACGGAAGCTCAGCCGGCTTCCCAGGGAGAGCACCAGGTCACTGTTCTGAATGGCGAAGTTTCCGGGACGGTCTCCCACGTTGCCGCCCTTTCCGATGTAGAGCGGATGCTCATCCCAGATGCAGTCAATGCTGTCTGCACCGGTCACCACCGGAATCTGAAGCTTTTCGGCAACCCGGAGAAATACCTCATGGGCCGCGCCGATGCGGATGCCGTTGCCGGCGTTGATGACAGGGCGCTTCGCATGACGAATCTTATCGATGATGGCCTCCGCCGTCTTCTCCTCCACCTTCGGAGGAAGAAGCTCCCGGTACTCGCCCTTTCCCTTCTCATCGGCAGGAATGCTGTGGGAAGAGGGCTCGGCCCATCCGGTGCCGCCCGCCATGTAATCCTCGGCGTCAAACCCGACCAGGTCATCGGTCTCGATGATGGCCGCCTGCACATTCAGCGGAATATCCAGCCAGCAGGGGCCGGGTCTTCCCGCATTTGCCAGGAAAAAGGCCTTCTCCAGACAGTAGCGGATGCGCATCGGGTCAATAATCATCTCGCAGTATTTCGTCATCCGGTCCACGGAGCGGATGATATCGTACTCCTGGTCTCCCATGGCCCGCAGATGCAGGCCCGTGCTGACGGACATGGTATCATACCGTACCTGCCCGGAAATCACCAGCATGGGGATGGAATCCAGATA
>DMCD01000051.1 GCA_003445895.1 Lachnoclostridium sp.
AAGCTCATTGGCCTTGCGGATATGGCCTGCGGCCAGCTCTTCCCTCACGTAGGTGCTGCTGATTTCCCGGTTTCCGTCCAGGAGCTTTTCCACGATCACCGCCTCAAAGCCGTACTTCCGGGACAGTTCCTTAAGAAGCTTCGCATCGCCCGCCGCCTTATGGCCGAACCGGCAGTCGGTGCCCACCACGACAGCTCTGGCGTGCATCTGCTCCACCAGCACATGGGAGACGAACTCTTCGGGGTCCATCTTCGCCACTTCCTTGTTGAAGGGGTATTCCACCAGATAGTCCACGCCGGCCTTTTCCAGTTTGTCCCGCCGTTCCGCATTGGTCGTGATGGTTGCCATGGGTTTCCCCGACATCAGGGAACCCGGCGCCGTCTCAAAGGTAAATACGGCACTCATCATGTCATCCCCGGCCCGCCGGAACACCTCGGACAGCAGCTTCTGATGTCCCCGGTGCAGCCCGTCAAACTTTCCCAGGGTTACCGCTGTCTTGTAAGCCAGCCGGAACTCCCTGGTTCCGCGAATATACTGCATAATCAGTCTCCTGTATTGTTCATGTTTCCATAGAAGATAGGCGCTGCCTAAAGAAAGATCTTTTCTGCTTTCCAGCGCTTCTTCTCTGCGTCATACCGGTAGACGCCCACAAAGCGTCCTGAGCTGTCATAGACGCGGACAGACAGTTTCTCCAAAGCCCCGCCGTCCGCAGTACCATCGGCTGTCGTAAGGCCTGCCGCCTCCGGCAGAAGGAACTCTCTGTCAAAGGGGTTTCCGTTTCCCAGAAGCCGGTCCAGCTCCCCGGATTCGGAATGAAACTCCGGAAGTCCGGAAAGAACCCGGTCCGCAGGCACCAGAATCTCCGGGATCCGGTCCTCGTCCCTGAGCTTCTCCACCTGGGAGAGCGTTACGGCATTCTCCAGAAGGAAGGGGCCCACCTGCGTCCGCAGAAGATGTTCCATGCAGCCGCCGCAGCCCAGCTTCTGTCCGATGTCGTGGCAGAGGGTCCGGATATAGGTTCCCCGGGAACACTCCACGGTAAGTTCTGCCCGCGGCAGATCCACCCGGTCGATGTCAATCCGGTAAATATGCTGAAGCCTCGGCTTCCGCTCCACCTCGATGCCTTTTCTTGCCAGCTCATAGAGCCGCTTTCCATTCACCTTGAGGGCGGAATACATCGGCGGTACCTGCATATAGTCCCCGACAAATCCTGCGGCAGTCTCGGAAAGTTTCCGGGCAAATGCTTCCGCCGTCTGCCCCGTCTCCCCGAGAAAAGCCCCGAAATCCGTCTCATGGACCGTCGTTCCGGTGGTATCCTGGGTGTCGGTCTCCCGGCCCAGAAGCAGCACCGCCCGATAGGTCTTTTTTTCCTCGGTCAGCATGTCCACAAGCTTTGTCCCCTTCCCCAGGCAGATCGGAAGAACGCCTTCCGCCGCCGGGTCCAGGGTCCCGGTATGGCCAATCTTTTTCTGGCGGAGAATCCCGCGGAGCTTTGCCACCACATCCGCGGAGGTGTACCCCGCCTCCTTGTAAATGTTAATGATTCCGTCCATGTTCCTGCATTCCCAGCGCGACCATGGCGACCACTTCCTCCAGCACCTCACCGGTGCTGCCCTCGATGGTGCAGCCCGCCGCCCGGATATGGCCGCCTCCGCCGAAGCTCTGGGCAATGGCGCTCACATCCAGATATTTGTTGGAACGGAGGCTCACCTTGCATACCCCCGGCTCCTTCTCGTAGACAAACACGGCGCATTCCACGCCGGCGGTGATCCGCAGCTGGTCGATAATCCCGTCCAGATCCTTCGAGTCCGCCCCGTAATCCTCGATATTCTGCATGGTCAGTTCGCTGGTCACGCACTTTCCGTCCAGATAAAGGCGGCTCTTTAAGAGGGCACACCCCAGAATCCGGTTCTGAATGAAGGTTCTGCGGTAAAAGCTGTCGTCAATGATGGTGGTAAAATCGATGCCCTTCTCCATCAGGATCCCGGCAATCTCCATGGTTCTGGCACTGGTGCTGCTGTAGCGGAGAACGCCGGTATCGTGGATGATCCCGGTGTAGAGGCATTCTGCCGTCTCTTTGCTTATCTTTTCCTCTTCCAGCAGCTCATAGAGCACCTCACAGCAGGAGCTTCCCTCGCCTTTTACCAGGTTCTCCTCCGCAAACATGGTGTTGGTCCGGTGATGGTCGATGCAGAGGGTGTGGGCGGCGGTATCAAAGGATACGCCGTAGTCCCCCAGCCGTTCTCTGTCGCTGGCATCCAGAGAGATGCACAGATCGTACCTCCTGTCCGGTTCCGGGTCCCGGAGGGCCCTGTCAAACAGCCGGAGGTAGGAGAATTTCTCCGACGGATGGTCCAGATAGGCATCCACCGTCTTCTCCGGCATGTTGTCGGTCAGGTAATTGTAAAGTCCAAGCACAGAACCGATGCAGTCGCCGTCCGGATGGGTGTGGCCCAGGATGGCGATGCGGGATGCGCCGGCGAGCGCATTTTCCAGAATATTACCCATGATTACTGTTCTTCCTCTTCTGTCCCGTCTTCCTCTGCAGAATCCTCCGGTTCCGGCACAGAGTGCTCTCTGTCATACTCCGCCACGTCTTCAATCATCTTCGTCATCCGGACACCATACTCGATGGAGGTGTCTGCCACAAAGAGGAGTTCCGGCGTGTTCCGGAGATTAATATTTCTTGCAAGCTGGTTACGGATGAAACCGGAGGCATTCTTCAGGCCTGCGATCGTGTCCTTAAGCTCCTCCTCGGAACCCAGCACGCTGATGTAGGCCTTGCAGAACTTCAGGTCCGGGGTGACCTGGGCGGACACCACGCTGGCCATGGGGCTGATGCGCGGGTCCTTCAGGTCCCGGATGATGGTGCTCAGTTCTTTTGTAACCTCGCTGTTTACTCTTGTATTCTTAACGCTGTTCTTGCGCAAAATTCCGCGCTCCTTTCTGCAAGCGGAAATGTAACTTTTCTGAAATCAGCTTCTGGGCACCTCGACCATGGCGTAAGCCTCGATGGTGTCCTCCTCCCGGAGATCCTCGAACTTGTCGAAGACAACACCGCACTCATAGCCGGCGTTGACGTCTTTCACGTCGTCCTTGAATCTTTTCAGGGAAATGATCTCGCCGTCAAATATCTGCTCTCCGTCACGGGTAATGCGGGCCTTGCAGCCTCTGGTGAACTTGCCGTCCAGGATGTAGGTACCTGCGATGGTACCGACCTTGGAAGCCTTGAAGGTCTGGCGGACCACGCCGTGTCCGATGACACGCTCTTCGTAGATCGGCTCCAGCATGCCCTTCATGGCAGCTTCCACGTCGTCAATGGCCTGATAGATGACCTTGTACAGACGCATATCCAGCTTCTCGCGGTCCACAATGGACTTGGCCGTCGCATCCGGGCGGACGTTGAATCCGATGATGATGGCACCGGAAGCGGAAGCCAGGCTCGCATCGGACTCGGTGATGGCACCGACGCCGCTGTGGATAACCTTGATGGCCACTTCTTCGTTGGACAGCTTCACAAGACTCTGCTTCACGGCCTCGACAGAACCCTGTACATCGGCCTTTACGATGATCGGAAGCTCCTTCACATTGCCGGCCTGGATCTCTGCAAAGAGACCGTCCAGAGTTGCCGGCTTGCGGATACCCTCGAGAAGAACCTTCTTGCCCTCGGCAATGTAGGTATCGGCGATGCTTCTCGCCTCCTTCTCGCTGTCAAGCTGCATGAAGACCTCGCCGGCGCTGGGAACATCGTTTAAGCCGATGATCTCCACCGGTGTGGACGGGCCGGCTTCCTTCAGTCTTCTGCCGTTCTCGTTGGTCATGGCACGGACCTTGCCGAAGCAGTGTCCTGCTGCCACCGGGTCGCCGACATGCAGCGTACCCTTCTGAATCAGGATGGTTGCCACCGGGCCTCTGCCCTTGTCCAGGCTTGCTTCGATGACCAGACCTCTGGCGTTGCGGTTCGGGTTGGCGCGAAGCTCCTTGACCTCTGCCACCAGAAGAATCATATCCAGCAGCTCCGGAATACCCTGCTTGGTCTTTGCGGACACTTCCACGCAGGGAACATCGCCGCCCCAGTCCTCGGTAAGAATGCCGTGCTGGGAAAGCTCCTGCTTGACGCGGTCCGGATTGGCACCCGGCTTATCCATCTTGTTGATGGCGACGATCAGGTCGACGCCTGCGGCCTTCGCGTGGTTGATGGCCTCCTCGGTCTGCGGCATGACGCCGTCATCCGCTGCAACAACCAGAACAGCGATGTCCGTCGACTGGGCGCCGCGCATACGCATGGCGGTAAATGCCTCGTGACCCGGGGTATCCAGGAAGGTGATCTTGTGGCCGTTTGTCTCCACCATGTAAGCACCGATTCTCTGGGTAATGCCGCCGGCCTCCTTGGCCGTCACATTGGTCTCGCGGATGGCATCCAGGAGGGAGGTCTTGCCGTGGTCAACGTGACCCATGACGCAGACGACCGGAGCTCTCTCTTCGAGGGTCTCCTCCGCCTCTTCGTCCTCCTTCAGCAGCTCGGCGATGACATCAACCTTCTCTTCCTGCTCGCAGAGAACATCGAACATCAGCGCGATCTCCTCCGCCTTGTCATATTCGATTTCCTGGTTAATGGTAACGATCTGGCCTTCCATGAAGAGCTTCTTGACGATGGCTGCCGGCTGCAGCTTCATCTTCTCTGCCAGCTCCCGGATGGTCAGTTTCTCCGGAAGAGTGATGGTCTTGATGACCGGTTCCTTCGGCTCCGGCTTCTGAACAGGTGCCTTCACAGCCTGCTTCTGGCTGGTCTGGCCTTTGCCCTTGCCGCGCTTCTCCTCGTCGCGGTCAAAGCGGCTGTTCTTATCCTTGTATGCGTTCTTGTTCTGCTTGTTATTCTGCTGTTTCTGCAGCGGGCGATCGCCGAAGCCGCCCTCCTGCGGTCTTCCGCCGGGACGTCCGGACTGCGGTCCTCTGCCCTGTCCGCCTCTGCTCTGGGTATCGGCATCCTTGTCCTTATCGTAGAAGCCGCGGCCTCCCTGAGAAGCGGGGCGTCCGTCACGGTTCTGGAATCCCGGACGATTGCCGTCGCGGTTCTGGAAGCCCGGGCGGCTGCCGTCGCGGTTCTGGAAGCCCGGACGATTGCCGTCACGGTTCTGGAATCCGCCGCGGTTTCCATCACGGTTCTGGAAGCCCGGACGATTGCCGTCACGGTTCTGGAAATTACCGCCGCGGTTTCCGTCACGGTTCTGATAGCCCGGACGGCCGTCACGGTTCTGGAAATTGCCGCCGCGGTTTCCGTCGCGGTTCTGATTTCTCTGACCGTCGCCGGTCGGTGCCGGACGGTTGATCGGTCTCGGATTGAAGGCCGGTCTGGTCGGCACGATGGGGCCGGAGAAGGTTCTCGGTGCCGGCTTTGCGGGCTCCTGCGGTGCAGGTGCCGGTGCCGGCTCTGCCTTCTTCTCGGCTGCCTTCTGCGCTTCCTCCGCTGCCTTCTGGGCCTCGGCCTTTGCGGCAGCCTCCGCTGCTGCTCTCGCCTCTTCGGCGGCCTTTGCCTTTGCGGCTTCCTCCGCGGCCTGGGTCTCTCTGGCCTTCTGTGCGCGCAGCTCATCTTCTCTGTTATCTCTCACCGGCATTCTCTGCGGCTGCTGCTGCGAAATGGGGCCTCTGCCCTGGGGACGCTGTCCCTGACGCTCCTGGCCCGGTCTCTGCTGCATGCCAGGTACGCCCTGGCGTCTCGGACGCTGGGCGCTGTTCTGCGGGCGGAATACCGCCGCGATTCTTCTCTTCTGGGGCTGTCCCTGCGGCGTGGCCTGTGCCTGCCGGCCCTCCTGGGCCTTCTGCGGCGCATTCTGTGCCGGTGCCTCCTGCGGCGTGGCCGCTGCCGGTGCCGGTGCTTCCTTCTGCGGTGCAGCCGGCGCCTGCGGTGCCGTTTTCTCTGCCGGAGCGGGCTTTCCTGCGCCGAACGCCCTCTTGACCACTGCCACCTGTTCCTCAGTTATGTTGGAGGCATGGCTTTTCACATCGTAATTATTCTTCTTCAGTATTTCCAATACTTCTTTATTCGTCTTTCCAAGTTCCTTGGATAATTCATTAACCCTCATACTCACTGCCTCCGTTCTGCATGTTTTCCAGCAACCCGACAATCTGTCCTGCGAAGCCCTCATCTGTCAGCGCCAGGGACGTACAGGATTCCTTTCCTATCGCCCGGCCCAGAGCTTCTTTTTCTCCGAATATATACATGGGAACTTTGTAATACTCACACATGCTGCGGAAATCCTTCTTCGTGTTTTCGGAAGCCTCTTCCGAAACCAGCACCAGACAAGCCCGCTTTCCCTTGACCGTCTTCTCGGTCATAAATCCTCCCGGGGAAAGTTTTCCCGCCTTCCTCGCAAGGCCCAGATAATTCAATACTCTTCTACGGCTGTCCAATCTGTGCCATCTCCTCTTCCAGCGTCTTATATACCTCCGGCGGCACCGAAACCTTCAGGGACCGTTCCAGTCCATGGTTCTTCGCCGCCTTTTTCAGGCATTCCGGGTCTCTGCAGATATACGCGCCGCGGCCGTTCTTTCTTCCGGTCAGATCCATCAGAATCTCGCCTTCCGCCGTGCGTATCACCCGGACCATCTCTTTCTTTGATTTCATCTCTCCGCAGCCGGTGCACTTCCTGAGTGGTATTTTTTTCTCCGCCAATGTATCTCACTTCCCATACTGTTAAGGTTTCGCCTGACTGGCTGTCTGATTACTGCATCTCTTCGGTTTCCTCAGGCATCTCCTCCGGATACTCTGCCGGCTCCATGTCGGCATCCCCGCCGTACAGCGGTTCGTCGGTGTATCCCTCAAATCCGTCCTGATATCCCATCTCGAGTTCATCCAGCAGACCGGACTCACGAGCTTCCGTCTCACTCTTGATATCAATGCGGTATCCGGTCAGTCTCGCTGCCAGTCTCGCATTCTGTCCCTCCTTGCCGATGGCCAGGGAGAGCTGATGATCCGGAACGATAACTTCCGCTTCCTTTGCATCCTCATCCGCGGCAACCAGGATAACCTTGGCCGGGCTTAAGGCATTCTCGATAAGGAAGGCCGGGTTGTCATCCCAGTTGATGATATCGATCTTCTCGCCTCTGAGTTCCTGCACCACGGCGTTGACTCTGGCGCCGTTGATGCCGACGCAGGCGCCCACCGGATCCACATTCGGCTCATTGGAGCTGACCGCAATCTTGGTTCTGGAACCTGCCTCGCGGGCGATGGCGCGAATCTCAACGGTGCCGTCCTTTACCTCGGCAACCTCGGACTCAAACAGGCGCTTCACCAGTTCCGGATGGGTTCTGGAAACGGTGATTCTCGGACCGCGGTTGGTGTCCTTAACCTCCAGCACATACAGACGGATGCGCTCGGTCGGGCGGAACTTCTCGGTCTTGACCTGCTCGTTCTCGGTGAGCACGGCGTCAATCTTGCCCAGGTCGATATAGTAATTATGGTTGACATAGCGCTGTACCACACCGGAAACGATATCCTTCTCCTTGCAGTACCAGTCCTGGAACAGGGCCTTTCTCTCCTCCTCGCGGATCTTCTGAAGAATCACGTTCTTCGCGTTCTGCGTTGCAATTCTTCCGAACTTCTTCGAGTCGATGGGAAGACGCACGATGTCGCCGATTCTGGTCTTCGGGTCCCTCATCCGCGCTTCCGCTTCGCTGATCTGAAGCATGCTGTCTTCCACCGTCTCCACGACTTCCTTCTCGGCAATCACCGCAAAGTCGCCGGTCTCCCGATTCATCTCCACGCGGATATTGTCCGCGCGGCCGTAGTTGTTCCGGCAGGCGGTGATGAGAGAATTCTCAATCGCATCCAGCAGCACATCCTTGCTGATATTGTGCTCTCTCTCAACGGCCTCCAGCGCTTCCATCAATTCCTTGCTCATTTTCCTTTTTCCTCCTGCATGCGGCCTTAGAACTCAATGGCCTGACGTATTAAAGCAATATCTGTTTTCCGGAAGGTTATTTCCTCTGCTTCATCTATGGCAATGGTTACGGTATCCGCATCCCAGGCCTTAAGAATCCCCTCAAAGTCCTTCTCCCCGTCCTGCGCTTTGTAGAGATGAATCTCCACCGCACATCCGGCGTTCCGGACATAGTCCTTTTCCTTCTTCAGCGGTCTCCCCAGTCCGGGAGAGCTGACCTCCAGCACATAGCTGTCGGTGATAAAATCCTCCTCATCCAGCCATGTGTCCATCCGGCGGCTGACCGTCTCGCAGTCATCCACGGTGATACCGCCTTCTTTGTCAATATAAACCCGGAGGTACCAGGTCCCCGCTTCCTTCACATATTCCACATCCACGAGTTCAAACCCCATCGGGGAAAGCACCGGCGTAAGCCAGTCTTCCACCTTCTTCGTGTAGCTTTCTGCTCTTGTCATGGTCTCACCACCTTTCGTAT
>DMCD01000094.1 GCA_003445895.1 Lachnoclostridium sp.
GTTGCCATGAAGAAGGCACCGAAGATCAGGCCGCCTGCGAAGACCTCATACAGGGCATAGTTGAAGTTGAAGCCGCTGAACACCAGGGCAAATACGAAGAAGGTGCCGATGTAGATGCACGGAATCTTCGGATTGATGACCTTACGCACGATCATGTAGATGCCGCCGATGATAAGTGCCACGGAAGAAACCTCGCCGATGGTGCCGGGGATGTTTCCGACGATGAGCTGTGCCAGGGAGTAGGTGGACTCTCCCGCTCTCATGGCTGCCAGCGGGGTTGCGCCGGAGATGCTGTCAAAGCCGATGGCCGGTGCGGAGAAGTTGTTCATCATTCCCGCAAAGGAAATCAGCAGGAAGCATCTTGCGCCCAGGGCCGGGTTCATGAAGTTCTGTCCCAGGCCGCCGTAAAGCTGCTTGATAACGATAATGGCGAATACGCCGCCCATCACCGGTACCCATACCGGAATCTGCGGGGGCATGTTCAGCGCGAGAATCATGCCGGTGACGACCGCACTCAGGTCGTAGATGGTAACCGGCTTCTTCATCAGTTTTTCATAACAGAACTCGGAAAGAACACAGGCTGCGACGGTTGCGATAAGCACCAGAGCCGCGTTCATACCGAAATGCCATACGCCGAATACGCTGGCCGGAATCATGGCAATGATGACATCCAGCATCAGGGACTGTGTGGAAACCTTGCTCCGCACATGAGGCGATGACGATACATTTAACAGTTTTTCCATTGCTTCATCCCTCCTACTTCTTCCTGCGTGCTGCAGCTACGGCCTTGCGCATCTGCTTGAATGCCTGTGTCAGAGGACGGTGTGCCGGGCAGATATAAGCACAGGAGCCGCACTCTACGCACTCCATGCCGTTTAACTGCTGGAACCGTTCCATATCCTGACGCTCGGAGGCAGTCATCATCATCTGCGGAACCAGGTGCTCCGGACATACGTCAACGCACTTTCCGCAGCGGATGCATGCGCTCGGCGCGTTTGCGGCAACCTCGTCCTTTGTAAATGTGGTAAGCGCGGAAGAAGTCTTTGCTACCGGGAAATCAATGGAGAACAGAGCCTGGCCCATCATCGGTCCGCCGGAAAGCATCTTCTCCGGCTGTTTGCGGAATCCGTCGGCTGCATCCACCAGTCTCTGGTAGTTGGTGCCGAGGCGGACCTCAAAGTTCTGCGGAGTGGTGATGGCATCGCCGGTCACGGTAATGATCTTGCGGATCAGCGGTGTGGTCTTGCAGACCGCGTTGTAGATGGACACGACCGTATCGGTGTTGTCCACAATACATCCCGCATCTGCCGGCAGCTTTCCGGAGTTAATCTCACGACCGGTTACCGCCTTGATCAGCGTACGCTCACCGCCCTGCGGATACTTGGTCAGAAGCTCGCAGACCTCAATTCTCGGCTCATCCTTCACCAGGTTCTTAAGCTTTGCGATGGCCTCCGGCTTATTGTTCTCGATACCGATTACGCCCTTGGCATTGTCAAACAGGGACAGCATGACCTTCAGTCCGCCCACAATCTGCTCCGGCCGCTCCATCATCAGACGGTAGTCGCTGGTCAGATAAGGCTCGCACTCCGCGCCGTTGACGATAACATAGTCAATCGCGTCCGGATTCTTCGGAGCCAGCTTGACGTGGGTCGGGAAGCCTGCGCCGCCAAGTCCGGTGATACCGGCATCCTTGACGATCTGCACGATCTCTTCCTTGGAGAGCTTTGTGTAATCACGATCCTCTCCGAAATGCTCGATCGCTGCCTCTTCGCCGTCATTCTCGACGATGATGGAATTCACCATCGCGCCATTGGCAACCAGTCTCGGCTCAATCTTTTTCACCTTGCCGGAGACGGAGCTCAGTACGTTTGCGGAGATAAATCCGCCGGGCTCAGCGATGATCTGCCCCTTCAGCACCCGGTCACCCTCCTGAACGAGGGGTTTTGCCGGAGCACCGATGTGCTGGGAAAGCGGAAATACCATTTCCTCTCCCTTTTCCGGTGCAAGGAGCTTGATCGGTCTGTCCTGAGAAAGTTCTTTTCCCTCAAACGGATGAACGCCGCCAATAAATGTAGCCAAACCCATCAGTTAAACCTTCTTTCTGTAGATTTTTTTAAGCCGCATACCCCTGCCATCCCCCATCTGAGACTGACTGACGGGCATAGTACGGCAAATTTACCGTCTGCTAGTATACCATATCCGCTGTCATTTAACAATGAAATATCCCCCCTTTCTTCCTCCGATTGTTGTATAAAAACAAAAACAAAGGACCGGCGCACAGGCGCCGGTCCCTTGGGAAAACTCCGTATTTTTGCTGCAGAATGGCGTTATCAGCCGAAGAAAGAGATATATCCCTGCACGAAGATCACCAGCAGGATGAGCGGGATAATAAAGGATACATACACCCGGAGTCCTGCCGGGAACTTGATGCCCTTTCCTTCATTGGCTTCCGCCAGGAAGTTCTTAAAGCCCCATCCGTAGCGGCTGGTGCAGAACAGCAGGTAAATCAGGCTGCCCAGCGGCAGAAGGTTGTTGCTGACGATGAAGTCCTCCAGGTCGAGAATGCCGGTTCCCTCTCCCAGCGGCTGAATCCAGGACAGTACGTTGAATCCCAGAAGGCAGGGAAGGGAAAGGATAAGCACGATGGGAAGGTTCACCGCCGCGGCCTTTTTGGCACTGCAGCCGGTGATGTCCATGGCGAAGCTCATGATATTCTGGAACACCGCCACCACCGTGGACATGGCCGCAAAGGACATGAACAGGAAGAACAGGGTACCCCAGAAACGGCCCATGGCCATGTTGTTGAATACGTTCGGCAGCGTGATGAAAATCAGGCTCGGTCCCTGGCCCGGCTCAATACCGTAGGCAAAGCATGCCGGGAAAATGACGAGGCCGGCCATCAGGGCCACGAAGGTATCGAGAATCAGGACATTCAGCGCTTCGCCGGTGAGGCTCCGGTCCTTGTCGATGTAGCTGCCGAAGAT
>DMCD01000189.1:0-3590 GCA_003445895.1 Lachnoclostridium sp.
TGGGCAATATCAAGCCCGAGGCGAGAGATGCGGTAATGCGGGACCTGCAGGCTCACTTCCGTCCGGAGTTCCTGAACCGTCTGGACGAAACCATCCTGTTCAAGCCGCTGACCATGGACAACATCGGCCACATCGTGGATCTGCAGATGAAGGATCTGAACCGGAGACTGGCGGACAAGGATCTGACCATCTCCTTAAGCGACCTGGCCAAGAGCTACATCATCGAGCACAGCTACGATCCGGTCTACGGCGCACGGCCGCTGAAGCGGTTTATCCAGAAGAATGTGGAGACCCTGGCGGCACGCCTTATCCTCAGCGGCAATGTAGGCGAGGGCGAGAATATCGAGATCAATGTCCAGGGCGGAAACCTGGTGGCGAGCACAGTGAAACCGGCGTAAAGAGTCAGGACCCGCGGGCAGTCCTGCACAATGAAGAATACAGATACGAAAAACAGGCAGGGGCGGATAACCCCTGCCTGATTGTATTTTCCGGGCAGGTGAGAGTATAATTGCCATAAGAACAGAAGGGTTTCCGTATGAAAGCGGTACACACTCCTGCGGGAAGGAGCCATCATGGATAACAAAAGGTTCAGCAGTCACGTAATCGCCATAAGCGCCATGCTGATTGCACTGGGCGTGATTCTGTCTTTTCTGCGTATTCCGCTGTCGGCGGTTACCGAGATTACCCTTACCGGTCTTCCGATCGCTGTGGGCGGGTATATGCTTGGCCCCTGGATGGGATTACTGATTGGAGCGCTTATTGACATCTGCGGTTTTTTTGCTGCACCGAAGGGGGCATTTTTCCCCGGATTCACCATCAGTACGGCACTTATGGGCATGATTTACGGGCTGTTTCTCTACCGCCGGTGGTGGGACGCTCCATCCGGAGGCAGCAGATTACCCGGCAGTGGTCCGGGAGGGCTTCTCTTTCGCGCTGCCGCTGCGCATCTGATAAAGACCGTCTTTATCAGTCTTTTGCTTAACTGCTTCTGGCTGAGCCTTTTTTACGGGATGAATTTCAGCGCCGTGTTTATTGCGAGTGTTCCGAAGGAAGCGATTAACTTCCCGATAGAGGTTTTCCTGATCTGGAGTATTATCCGGGTATTGCGAAGACTTTCGCTTCCGGGAGAAAGGGTTTAGCATGGGCAGCCGCGGTGGAGAAGGAACCATCCTTCATCATATGTTTCATCGCTGCGTCCGCCTGAATTATCTGGGAGCGCTGACTGTCATGATCAATACGGTTGTGGATGGAATACTCATCAGCCGCTTTCTCGGCGGTCAGGCCGCGGCGGCTTTCGGACTTGTGCTGCCGGTTTATTCGCTGCTGAATCTTTTCCCCTGTCTGCTGCGGACATCCGCGCAGGCCAGACTGGGCTCCTGTATCGGGAGGGGAGATGTGGACGGCGCGGGGCAATGTGTGTTTTATCTCCTCGCCTCCGGGTTTGCTGCGGCGATTCCTTTTGTGCTGTTATTATCTCTTTTTCACGGGACGATGATTGCTGTCCTGAGCGTCAGGGGAGATTACGCGGAACAGACCGTATTGTGGGCATCGGAGTATCTGATGGCCTTTGCACCGGCCGCAATTCCGCTGATGTTATGTGCAGTTCTTCATCCTCTGGTGCAGATTGACGGGGACGAGGAGCGTTCACCGCGGGCGATTCAGACGGCAACGGCCATAAATCTGCTGGGTGATCTGCTGAACGTGATGCTTTTTCACGGAGGCATGGCCGGGATGGCGTTCACCAGTACGCTGAGCTGTTACGGCGAGCTGCTTGTGCTGCTTCTGCATTTTCGCCGTCCGAACGCGGCAGTGCATCTTACGGCAGGCGGGGCATTCTCTGCAGAAAAACTGTTTCAGTTATCGGAAGGAATACCTCTTATGCTGCGGGAACTGTGCGCATTTTTCAGCGGCATCTTTCTGAACCGGCTTGCCGCTGAAATGGGCGGAGAAGACGGGGTGGCGATGCTGGCAGTCGCCGGATCTCTCTGGGTCTTCCTTCTTCCCGCGGCCATTGCCGTGAGCGGAGCCTGCATGACGATGGGAAGCATCTCGTCGGGAGAAGCGGATTCCGGTGCACTTCACAGAGTTTCCGCCCTGGGCAGGTGGTATTCCTTTGTTCCCGGTACTGCTTATGCGGCGCTCTTTATCCTTCTGTCAGGACATCTCGCCGCCTTCTGTACAGGAGGAGAAGACCGGCTGCTGGGGCTTTTGCTGCCCTATCTTCGATGCATGGCACTGACGCTTCCTTTTGTGTGTTATTGCCAGACCGTGGAAGCGATGCTTATTGTACGGGGAAGAATCCGGCATTCCGCGATTCTGGGTCTGCTTGACGGAGGAATCCTCATCCTGGCGGCTTCGGCGGTGTGCTGCCATCTGGCCGGTGTGAAGGGCCTGTGGCTGGGGCGGCTTCTGGGTGGTTTCCTGCTGGCGCTTGCGGCATTCTTCCTGGAATTTCGGACGGATGCATTGTCCCGCAAGGGTACAGAAATTGCAGCAGAGAATACCGTTCTGGATGCGACGATATACAGCGTGGAGGATGTGGCTCTCTATTCCGAAAAACTGCAGCTTTCTGCCCGCAGGTGCGGGTGTTCTGCAAGGAATTCCGGTTTCGCGGCACTCTGCCTGGAAGAACTGGTATGCAATACTCTCCAGTGGGGCTATCGGTCGGGAAAAAACAGCGGTGTGGATGTCCGCGCCGTCTGCCGCGGAGGCGACCTGATTCTGCGCTTCCGGGATACCGGCCGGCTGTTTGATCCGACTCAGTATATCCGGCAGTTCCGGGCGGCGCCGCAGGATCCTGCAAAAAACGTCGGACTGCGGATTGTTTCAGGTACGGCGGCGGAGATGCGGTATATTACCCTGCTGGACTGTAATATCGTCATTCTGCGTTTTTCAGATTCTGATGAAACCTTTTCATGAGACCGTCGATTTTTTAGACTTGCACATATCAGAAGATGCAGTATAATTACATACATCCGGGGAGCTTAAGAGATAGGCTGAGAAACGGCTGGACTGCCGTGACCCGCAACCTGATTTGGGTAATGCCAACGTAGGGAGTAAGACTGAACCTATTGCCGCAGGCGCACCGGATACCGGAGGCCTGCGGCTTTTTGCGCGAGCAATGAGTCAGGGCACGTAACTGTCGGCATGGCTTACGACAGCTTTCCGGAGAACCCACAAACCCGCGATGCCCCGGGGGCACCACCTGGCACCGCGTAAGAAAACCAGATGCATTTTTAGCAGGAGGAAAACATGAAAAAAGCATTTGTGATTGCGGACAGAATCCGCAAAGGCGCCGATACCACATCTGAAAGAAAGTCTATGAGAAGTATCGGCAGGAACGTATCCGCCGCAGTCCTTGCGGCAGCACTGGCAGCAGGCCTTGTCGGCTGCGGAGGCGCACAGCCTGCCGCAACGGAGGCAGCAGCGCAGGCAGAGACTGCAGCAGCAGAAACCGAAGCGGCAGCAGAAGAGACTGCAGAAGCAGCGGAGGAGACCACAGCAGCGGAAGCCGGCGGTGAAAAGGCAGAAGGCGGCCGCCGCGTTGTCATCTACACCCCCACCGAGGACTATCTCATCGAATATATGCA
>DMCD01000189.1:3739-4361 GCA_003445895.1 Lachnoclostridium sp.
AAGGTCCGGGCCGAGGGCACCGATACCGAGTGCGACATCATCTTTGACTGCGAGTATGGCTATCTGCAGAGTCTGAATGACCTGCTTCTTCCCATTGATTTTGTGGACGAGAGCCAGTTCGTGGAGGATATGCTGTCCCCGGACAAGACCTATATGCCGGTGGACCGCTATTCCGGTTCCGTCATCACAAGAGACGATATCCTGGCGGAGAAGGGCCTTCCCGTGCCGGAAAGCTATGATGATCTGCTGGATCCCATGTATGAGGGCCTTATCGAGATGCCCAGCCCCGGCGCTTCCTCTACCGGTTATCTCTTCCTGAAGAGCCTGGCCAACGCCAGAGGCGACGAGGCGGCTGTGGAGTACTTCCACGCTCTGGACAAGAACATCCTTCAGTATCCCGGCGGCGGTTCCGGTCCGGTGAAGGATGCGGCAGCGGGAGAGTGCGCCATCGCCCTGAGCCTTACCTTCAAGGCGGCGGAGCTCATCACCGAAGGTTCACCCCTCACCATCCATTTCTTCGAGGAGGGAGCACCCTACACTCCGGCCGGCCTTGCCATCATCAAGGGACATGAGGAAAATGAAGCCGTCGTCGAGGTAGTGAAGTATTTCTATTCCGACATCA
>DMCD01000193.1:0-571 GCA_003445895.1 Lachnoclostridium sp.
GCATGCGCGGACTGATGGCTGATACAACGGGACACACCATCGAACTTCCGATTCGCTCCAATTTCCGTGAGGGTCTGGACGTTCTGGAGTACTTCATCTCCGCCCACGGCGCCCGCAAGGGACTTTCCGATACGGCGCTGCGTACCGCAGACTCCGGATATCTGACCAGAAGACTGGTCGATGTCTCCCAGGATCTGATTGTACGTGAGGATGACTGCTGCGCAGCCACCGGCGAGATCCCCTTCATGGAGATCAAGGCCTTCATGGACGGCCAGGAGACCATCGAGTCTCTGCAGGACCGTATCACCGGCAGATTCATCGCCGAGGATATCACCGATCCGGATACCGGCGCGGTGGTGCTGGCGAAGAACAACATGGTAACGCCGAGAACCTCCGGCGCGGTCATGGATGCGCTGAACCGCGCAGGCCGCAAGTCCGTGAAGATCCGTACGGTGCTGACCTGCCGTTCCCATCTGGGTGTGTGCGCGAAGTGCTACGGTGCCAACATGGCGACCGGACTGCCGGTACAGGTCGGCGAGTCTGTCGGCATCATCGCCGCACAGTCCATCGG
>DMCD01000193.1:723-6691 GCA_003445895.1 Lachnoclostridium sp.
GTGTCGAGGAGCTGTTTGAGGCACGTAAGCCGAAGGGTCTTGCCATCATCGCAGAGTTCGGCGGCGTGGCAACCCTGAAGGATACCAAGAAGAAGAGAGAGATCGTTGTCACCGACAACGAAACCGGAAACAGCAAGACCTACCTGATCCCCTACGGATCCCGCATCAAGGTGAAGGACGGAGATATTCTGGAGGCCGGCGATGAGCTGACCGAAGGAAGCGTGAACCCCCACGATCTGCTTAAGATCAAGGGCGTGCGCGCGGTACAGGATTACCTGCTGAAGGAAGTTCAGAGAGTTTACCGCCTGCAGGGTGTTGAGATCAACGATAAGCATATCGAGATGATCGTTCATCAGATGCTGAAGAAGATCAAGATTGATGAGGCGGGTGATTCCGACCAGCTTCCCGGCACGACGGTGGAGTTCCTCGACTTCGAAGAGATGAACCGGAAACTGGAGGCAGAGGGCAAGGCCCCGGCCACCGGCCGCCGGATTATCCTTGGTATTACCAAGGCATCTCTGGCAACCGATTCCTTCATGTCTGCGGCTTCTTTCCAGGAGACCACCAAGATCCTGACAGAGGCGGCTATCTACGGCAAGACCGACAAGCTGGTCGGCCTGAAGGAGAACGTCATTATCGGTAAGCTGATTCCTGCAGGAACCGGCATGAAGCGTTACCACACGGTGAAGCTCAGCACGGACGCAAAGGAAGAGGCAGAGGTGCCGGAGGTTTATGAGGCACCGGAGGAAGGAGAACCTCTTGAGCTGGATGAGGCAGACCGCATTGTCCTGAACGAAGAGGAATCCATCATAGAGTAAAGAATCTGTGAGTGCCCGGCACATGCCGGGCACAGGAAAAAACGGGGCTGTCGCGGGGGAACAGAATGGTTTTTACCTGGCGGCAGCCTTTTTTCAGCGGGGAGAACAACAGGAGGAATATCGGCTATGAGCAGAAAACTCACATCCTGCAAAGTAAAGAGGATCGCGGCAACAGGAGTGCTGGCGGCCGTCATGGCAATCAGCGGCTGCGGAAGCAAGGCGGACGCGGCGGTGGCCGCAGGTCCGGCTCAGACTGTGGCGGAGGTGCAGCAGGTGGTTACGCAAGCTGCGGAGACTACAGCTCAGGTTCTTAAGAATATGTATGTAACCGGCGATGTGGTCAATGTAAGAAAGAGCCCGGAACAGAAGGAGGGCAACATCATCGGAACCGTGCGCTATGGCGACAATGTGGCGGTGGCGGAGATCAACGGCGAGTGGGCAACCATCAGCCTGAACGGCGCGAATTACTATGTGTCCGTCCAGTTCCTGGCAGACCGGAAGCCGGCCGAGACTACGGCACCGGCGACCGCTGCGGCACCGGAGACGGCAGCGGCAGAGACTGCAAAGGCTTCTTCCGGCACGGAGACGGTAACACTGAATCCGTCCTGGAAGTATGCGGATTTCTCGGCCATTCACAGCGGTGCGGCAACACTGTACCGCGCATCCGGAAACCGGAAGAACAAGACGGTCTGCGTCAATGCGGGACACGGATGCAGCGGCGGCGGCAACTACAAAACGCTCAGCCATCCCGACGGCACACCGAAGGTAACCGGCGGAACAACGGCGGCCGGCGCGGTGAAGTCCACGGCCATCTCCTCCGGCATGGAGTTTGCGGACGGAACCGCAGAGTCCACGGTGACCCTGAAGGAGGCCATGATCCTGAAAGAGAAGCTTCTGGCTGCAGGATATGACGTTCTGATGATCCGCGAGAGCAGCGACGTACAGCTGGACAATATCGCCAGAACCGTCATCGCCAACAACATGGCGGACTGTCACATCGCGATTCACTGGGATTCCACATCCAGCAACAAGGGCGCCTTTTATATGAGCGTGCCGAATGTGGCAAGCTACCGCGCCATGGAACCGGTGGCCTCCCACTGGCAGGAGCACAACCGTCTGGGCGACAGCCTGATTTCCGGACTGCAGTCCAACGGCGTAAAGATTTTCTCCGGCGGCTCCATGGAGATGGACCTGACCCAGACCTCCTATTCCACCATTCCGAGCGTGGATATCGAGCTGGGCGACAAGGTGTCCGACCACTCCGAGGGTACGCTCTCGCAGCTGGCCACGGGCCTTCTTGCCGGAATCAATCAGTTCTTCGGTTTCTGATTCTGAATATCGATCTTCTGGGCCGTTCCGCTTAGGCGGAGCGGCCTTTATTTTACGATATACATTTTGCTTGACAGGGAGATTTTGACCATATATAATCTTATGGTGCGCGCAGGGGGCATACTGCGCGCTAAAATAAGCTATTTGCAACCACAGACAATATCACAGGAGGTGAAAAGGATGCCTACATTTAACCAGTTAGTAAGAAAGGGAAGACAGACATCTGTGAAAAAACCTACTGCTCCGGCACTGCACAGAGGATACAATTCTCTGCAGAAGAAGGCAACAGAGGTTTCTTCACCGCAGAAGAGAGGCGTTTGCACAGCTGTTAAGACAGCTACACCGAAGAAGCCGAACTCTGCTCTGAGAAAGATTGCGAGAGTACGTCTCTCCAACGGAATCGAAGTAACCAGCTATATCCCGGGTGAGGGCCACAACCTGCAGGAGCACAGCGTCGTGCTTATCCGCGGCGGCCGTGTTAAGGATCTGCCCGGTACCAGATACCACATCATCAGAGGAACTCTGGATACCGCCGGCGTAGCTGACAGAAAGCAGGCCCGTTCCAAGTACGGTGCCAAGAGACCGAAGGTTAAGAAGTAATTCAGCTCAGTTATAAGGTAACACATGTACCGGACCATGATATTGACCTGTGGGTTGCAGGGATTCATAGATTCGGACACGAACGCCTTACGAAACACTGAAAGGTGAGTACCTGAGATCTAATGAGAAAGCTTCGGCGTAAAGCCTGCTGAAGCAGTTATTAAGGAGGGAAGTAACGTGCCACGTAAAAAACGTAATTTTAAGAGAGAGGTTTTAGCAGACCCGGTATACAACAACAAGATTGTAACAAAGCTCATCAACAACATTATGCTTGATGGCAAGAAGGGTGTTGCTGAAAAGATTGTTTACGGCGCATTTGATCGCGTCGCACAGGAGACCGGAAAAGATGCCCTTGAGGTCTTCGATCAGGCGATGAACAACATTATGCCGGTTCTGGAAGTAAAGGCAAAGAGAATCGGCGGCGCTACCTACCAGGTTCCGATTGAAGTTAAGCCGGAGAGAAGACAGACTCTGGCCCTTCGCTGGATTACCATGTTCTCCCGCAAGAGAGGCGAGAAGACACAGGAAGAGCGTCTTGCAAGAGAGCTCATGGATGCAGCTAACAATACCGGCGCTTCCGTGAAGAGAAAAGAAGATATGCATAAGATGGCAGAGGCTAACAAGGCATTTGCTCATTACAGATTCTAATAGGAGGATTGGGCTTTGGCTGTAAGAGAATATCCGTTAGAGAGAACCAGAAACATCGGAATCATGGCCCATATCGATGCGGGTAAGACGACTCTGACCGAGCGTATCCTGTATTATACCGGTATTAACTACAAGATCGGCGATACCCATGAGGGTACGGCGACCATGGACTGGATGAAGCAGGAGCAGGAGAGAGGTATCACCATCACATCTGCTGCTACCACCTGCCACTGGACACACGAGAAGTTCCACAAGAAGATTCCGGGTGCTCTGGAGCACAGAATCAACATCATCGATACTCCCGGACACGTTGACTTTACCGTAGAGGTTGAGAGATCTCTCCGTGTTCTGGACGGCGCTGTCGGCGTATTTGACGCAAAGAGCGGTGTTGAGCCCCAGTCTGAGAACGTATGGCGTCAGGCTGATACCTACCACGTTCCGAGAATCGCATTTATCAATAAGATGGACGTTGTCGGTGCCGACTTCTTCCATTCTGTAGATACCATTCATGACCGTCTGGGCAAGAACACCATCATGGTGCAGATCCCGATCGGCCGTGAGGAGACCTTCCAGGGCATCATCGACCTCTTCGAGATGAAGGCATACTACTATAAGGACGACAAGGGCGACGATATCGAGATTACCGACGTTCCGGACGACCTGAAGGATGATGCAGAGCTCTACAGAACCGAGATGATCGAGAAGATCTGTGAGCTTGATGATGACCTGATGATGAAGTACCTTGACGGCGAGGAGCCCTCCGAAGAGGAGATGAAGGCTGCACTCCGCAAGGGAACCATCGAGAACAGAGCGATTCCGTGCCTCTGCGGTACCGCATACAGAAACAAGGGTGTTCAGAAGCTTCTGGACGCAGTTCTTGACTATATGCCGGCTCCGACCGATGTACCGGATATCGAGGGTACCGACCTGGACGGCAACCCGGTTGTGAGACATTCCTCTGATGAGGAGCCGTTCTCCGCTCTGGTATTCAAGATTATGACAGACCCGTTCGTAGGAAAGCTTGCTTACTTCCGTGTTTACTCCGGCGTCTGCAAGTCCGGTTCCTATGTACTGAACGCTTCCAAGGGCAAGAAGGAGCGTGTCGGCCGTCTGCTTCAGATGCATGCGAACAAGAGAAACGAGCTGGATGAGGTATTCTCCGGCGATATCGCTGCAGCAGTAGGCTTCAAGAACTCCACCACCGGTGATACCATCTGCGACGAGCAGCATCCGGTTATTCTGGAGTCCATGGAGTTCCCGGAGCCGGTTATCAGCATTGCCATCGAGCCGAAGACCAAGGCTTCCCAGGGCAAGATGACCGACGCACTGCAGAAGCTGGCTGAGGAGGACCCGACCTTCCGCGTAAAGACCAACGAAGAGACCGGTCAGACCATCATTTCCGGTATGGGCGAGCTCCATCTGGAGATTATCGTAGACCGTCTGCTGCGTGAGTTCAACGTAGAGGCAAATGTCGGCGATCCGCAGGTTGCTTACAAAGAGACATTTACCAAGCCGGCTGAGGTTGAAGTTAAGTATGCTAAGCAGTCCGGTGGTAAGGGCCAGTACGGTCATGTAAAGATGAAGTTCGAGCCGATGGATCCGAACGCAGAAGAGACCTTCACATTCGAGTCCACCGTTGTCGGCGGTGCTATTCCGAAGGAGTACATCCCGGCAGTCGAGGACGGTGTCAGAGAGGCTACCGGCAGCGGTATTCTCGGCGGATATCCGGTTCTCGGTGTTCATGCCAACGTTTACGATGGTTCCTATCACGAGGTCGACTCCTCCGAGATGGCGTTCCATATCGCAGGCTCCATGGCATTCAAGCAGGCTATGCAGAAGGCTTCTCCGGTTCTCCTTGAGCCGATCATGAAGATTGACGTAACCATGCCGGAAGAGTACATGGGCGATGTTATCGGCGATATCAACTCCAGAAGAGGCCGTATCGAGGGTATGGAAGACATCGGCGGCGGCAAGATGGTCAAGGCCTTCGTTCCGCTGGCTGAGATGTCCGGTTACGCAACCGACCTTCGTTCCAGAACACAGGGACGTGGTAACTACTCTATGTTCTTCGACAGATATGAGCCGGTTCCGAAGAATGTTCAGGATAAGATTCTTTCCGGTGAGAAGGGCAGATAATATAGTTCCTGGTCCGTTCAGCACCTCCGTCACAGAATGCAGCACAGGGTGCTGAACAGTTACAAATATTACTTGATAAAATAAGCATGAGATGCTAAAATGTAGCTATTCGGGACTGCAGAAGGCGGATAGCATACTGCAGTCCCAAAAGCCGCAGAATAAGGTATAAAATCTTAGGAGGATTATTACAATGGCTAAGCAGAAGTTTGAGAGAACAAAACCGCATTGCAACATTGGTACCATCGGTCACGTTGACCACGGTAAAACAACTCTGACCGCAGCAATCACCAAGACCCTGAACCAGAGACTTGGTCTGGGCCAGGCAGTTGCTTTCGATATGATCGATAAGGCACCGGAAGAGAGAGAAAGAGGAATCACCATCAACTCTGCACACGTAGAGTATGAGACCAATAACAGACACTATGCACACGTTGACT
>DMCD01000193.1:6774-7183 GCA_003445895.1 Lachnoclostridium sp.
AAGAACATGATCACCGGCGCAGCTCAGATGGACGGCGCTATCCTCGTAGTTGCTGCTACCGATGGTGTTATGGCTCAGACCCGCGAGCATATCCTTCTTGCTCGTCAGGTAGGCGTTCCGGCTATCGTTGTATTCATGAACAAGTGCGACATGGTTGACGATGAAGAGCTTCTTGACCTGGTTGAGATGGAGATCAGAGAGCTTCTTAACGAGTATGAGTTCCCGGGCGATGACATTCCGGTTATCAGAGGTTCCGCTCTTAAGGCTCTTGAGGATCCGTCCAGCGAGTGGGGCGATAAGATCATCGAGCTCATGGATGCTGTTGACAGCTACATTCCGGAGCCGGTTCGTGAGAAGGATAAGCCGTTCCTTATGCCTGTTGAGGACGTATTCACCATCACCGGTCGTG
>DMCD01000078.1 GCA_003445895.1 Lachnoclostridium sp.
AGGTCCCGCACGATCTGCATGACCTGCTCCTGGTAGACGATGCACCCGTAGGTGGGCCGAAGAATCGGCTCTAACTGCGGGCAGTCATAGGTGATGGAGGACCGGTCATTCTTTCCCTTCAGGTACTTGGGGATAAAGTCCATCGGGCCCGGACGGTAGAGGGAAATGCCTGCGATCAGGTCTTCTAATCCCTCCGGCTTCAGTTCCTTCATGAACCCCTTCATGCCCGAGCTTTCCAGCTGGAACACCCCGTCATCCTTTCCGGTGCCGATGTAATCCAGAACCTTTTTGTCATTGTAATCGATGGCGTCGATGTCGATGGTTTTGCCCGAACTCTTTTCCGCCAGCCGGACCGCATCCTGAATGACCGTCAGGGTCCGGAGGCCTAAGAAGTCCATCTTCAGAAGGCCCAGCTCCTCCAGGGTGGTCATGGTGTACTGGGTCGTGACGGAACCGTCGGATCCCCGGGAGAGGGGAACATACTCTTCCACCGGCGCGCCGCAGATGACCACGCCCGCCGCGTGCATGGAGGTATGCCTGGGAAGGCCTTCCAGACGGCGGCTCATGTCAATCAGGTATTTCACATCCCCGTCGCTCTCATAGAGCTGCTTGAGCTCCGGATTGGCGAGAAGCGCCTTGTCCAGCGTCATGCCCAGGTCCGTCGGGATCATCTTGGCGATCATGTCGCACTTGGCATAGGGAAGATCCAGAACACGTCCCACGTCGCGGACCACGCCCCGGGCCGCCAGGGTACCGAAGGTCACGATCTGGGCAACGCAGTCTCTGCCGTACTTTTCCGTGACATAGTCGATGACTTCCTGTCTCCGCTCATACTCGAAATCCACGTCGATATCGGGCATGGAAACGCGCTCCGGATTCAGGAACCGCTCGAAGATCAGCTGCAGGCGGATCGGATCGATATCCGTAATGCCCAGGCAGTAGGAGACGATACTTCCGGCGGCAGAACCTCTTCCCGGGCCCACCATGATGCCCTGGGAGCGGGCATAGTGGATGTAATCCCACACGATCAGGAAGTAATCCACAAATCCCATGGAATGAATGGTATCCAGCTCATAGCGGAGGCGTTCTCTTAAGCTTTCATCTCCGGAAGGATACCGTTTTGCAAAGCCTTCCTCGCAGAGTTTCTGCAGATATTCCCAGGAGGTCAGGTTATCCGGCACATCGTACTTCGGAAGCTTCCGCACGCCGAACTCGATTTCCACATTGCAGCGGGCGGCGATTTTTGCCGTATTTTCCAGTGCATCCGGCGCGTATCCAAACAGCTGCCGCATCTCCTCCTCGGATTTCAGATAATACTGGCCGCCCTCATAGCGCATCCGGTCCGTATCCGAAACCTTTTTCCCCGTCTGGATGCAGAGAAGAATATCGTGGGATTCCACGTCATCCCGGCCGATATAGTGGCAGTCATTGGTACAGATGATGGGAATGCCCAGCTCGTCCCGCATCCGGAGAATCCCCGCGTTCACCTTCCGCTGCAGCGGAATTCCGTGGTCCATGATCTCCAGGAAGAAGTTATCCTTTCCGAAGATATCCCGGTAGCGGAGCGCGGCCCTGCAGGCCTCCTCATAGCGGTCCGCCGCGAGATTTCTCGCCACTTCTCCCGCCAGGCAGGCGGAGGAGCAGATCAGGCCCTCGTGATACTTCTCCAGAGTTTCCAGATCCACCCGGGGACGGTAGTAGAAGCCCTCGGTAAAACCCCGGGAGACGATCTTCATCAGATTTGCGTAGCCCGTATTGTTCTCTGCCAGAAGAATCAGATGGTAGTACTTGTCCTCGCCGGCCCCCACCTCCCGGTCAAACCGGGATCCGGGCGCCACATAGATCTCGCAGCCGATGATGGGCTTGATTCCCGCATTCTTCGCCGCACGGTAAAAATCAATGACGCCGTACATGGCACCGTGGTCGGTGATGGCCAGGCTGTCCATCCCCAGCTCTTTTGCCCGCGCAACCATCTCCGGGATCTTTCCCGAAGCATCCAGCAGACTGTATTCGGTATGTACATGAAGATGTGTGAATGCCATCCTGACTTCTTCCTCCAAATACGGAAGGCCGCCGCACTTAACCCATGCAGCGGCCTTCCCTCTTCAATTCATGCTCATTTCTGCCTGACTCCGGCCATTCTGCCGAAACAGGCAGCTTACTTTCCCCCGGTCAGATAGTCCTCGATGCCATCCAGAGCCTTGCTCTCATCGGTTCCGTCCGCGGTGACGGTTATGGTATCGCCGGTCTTCAGCACCAGAGACATCATGCCCATAATGCTCTTTGCATTGACATTATGGTTTCCTGCCTCGATATGAACACTGCTCTCGTACTGGCTGGCCACCTGTACAAGCATTGCTGCGAGCCGGGTCTCCATACCCTTGCCCAGCGCCAGCCGGATCTGTCTGGTATCCATAATTAATTTCTGCCTCCTCTTAATGCATCCGCGATCTCACTGATCTTCCGGAGCCTGTGATTGACCCCGGACTTCCCCACCGGAGTCTCCAGCATGGAACCGAGTTCCAGGAGCGATGCCTCCGGCGCTTCCAGCCGGACTCTTGCCATCTCCTCCAGCTGCGGGGACAGAAAATCCAGTCCCTTCGTATCGCGTATGTACTCAATATCCGCCACCTGGCGAAGTGCTGCGGATACTGTCTTGTTCAGATTTGCGGTCTCGCAGTTGACCTTGCGGTTCACGGAATTCCGCATCTCCTTCACAATCCGTATATTCTCCAGTTCCATCAGTGCGCTGTCCGCGCCCATCAGGCCCAGGAGCTCCACGATCTGATTGCCTTCTTTAATATATACCACATAATACTTCTTCCTGACAACTGTTTTCGCGTCGAGCCCGAAGGTGGCCAGGATGCTCTGAAGCTGCATCGCCCGCTCTTCATTCTGACATACCAGCTCCAGGTGATAGAAGCGGTCCGGGTCGCTCATGGAGCCGGAAGCGAGAAATGCGCCGCGGATAAAGGCCCTTCTGCAGCAGTCCTGCCGCAGGATATAGGTCCTGACCGTACTGTAATTCTCGCCGATCTCCCCGTCCCGGTCGATCATCTTGCATGCTTCCAGGATTCGTTTAACATTCTCCGCGTCGCGGATCAGGACCACATAAGCCCTGCTCCGGCCCGGCGTATGGCTCTGCCTGATCAGGATCTCCCCCCGGATGCCGAAGGTCTCCTTCAGAAGAAGGAACAGCTTCCGGGCGACGGTGACATTTTCCGTATAAATCCGGATATGATAGCTGTCCTCATGGATGCCGACGGTGCCACACATGCCGAGAATAGCCGAAATCTCCGCGATCCGGCAGTGGCGCGCATCCGGAATCCGACGGGAAAGCTCTTCCTTTACCCGTGAGGAAAATGACATGGCACTCACCCCCTGTCAATATCCCTGTGCATGACCTTGAGTCCGATTCCCTCATGGTTTTTCAGCTTCTCATAGAGAAGGTTTGCGATGGTGACAGAGCGGTGTCTTCCGCCGGTGCATCCGATGGCGATGACCAGCTGGCTCTTGCCTTCCTTCTGGTAATAGGGCAGAAGATAGGTCACCATGCCGCTCAGTTTCTCCATGAAGGTGTCGGCAACGCCGCCCTGCCGCACATAGTTCTGCACATCCTCCTCGTCCCCGGTTCGGTGCCGCAGTTCCGGCACATAGTAGGGATTCGGCAGGAAGCGCACGTCAAACACCAGGTCCGCATCCGCGGGGATCCCGTATTTGAAGCCGAAGCTTAAGACCGTCACGAACAGGTTGGAGAATTCCTCCCGCTCCACAAAGATTCTCGCCAGCTCCGACCGCAGATCCCTGGTCAGCAGGTTGGAGGTATCCAGTATGTAGTTGGCCCGCTTTTTGATAAACTGCAGGCGCTCCCGCTCCAGGCGGATTCCTTCTCCGACCCGCTCATTCGGTGCCAGAGGATGGGCCCGCCGGGACTCCTTATACCGTCTGGTCAGCACCTCGTCCGAGCACTCCATGTAGAGCACCGTGTAAGGCACCTTTGTGGCTGTCCACTTATCCAGCGTCTCCGCCAGCAGGGGCAGCTGCTCCCCGCTGCGGATGTCCACGCCGATGGCCGCAGCCTCGCCGAAATCCCGGGAGCTTTCCAGCATCAGGTCGGCGAACTTGTCCAAAAGCTCGACGGGCAGGTTGTCGGCGCAGTAAAATCCCATATCTTCCAGCATCTTCAGCGCCGTATTCCGCCCGGCGCCGGACATGCCGGTCACAATCACCAGTCTCATAGTATTCTCACTTCCGGCTCCAGCAGAACGCCGGAGGTCTTCTCCACCAGGCGCTGCACGTCCTCCATCAGCCGCAGCACATCGGAGGCCGTGGCCCCGCCGCGGTTGATGACAAAGCCGCAGTGCTTCTCCGACACCTGGGCCCCGCCCACGGTGTAGCCGCGAAGGCCCGCATCCTGGATAAGCTTGCCGGCAAAGTGGCCCACAGGCCGCTTGAAGGTGCTTCCCGCGCTGGGATACTCCAGCGGCTGCTTGTCCCGGCGCTGCTTTGCCAGGTCATCCATCTTCGCCCGGATTTCTTCCCGGTCTCCCGCCGCAAGGCGGATTTCTGCGGAAAGAACGGTGGCCGAAAGCTTCGGCACCAGGCTGTAACGGTATCCCAGCCGGAGTTCTTCCGGCGTCTTTGTGACGATCTCCCCGTCCGGCATCAGCAGACGCACCAGGGTAAGGATATCCTTCATCTCCCCACCGTAGGCACCGGCGTTCATCACCACGGCGCCGCCGAGGGACCCGGGGATTCCCGCCGCAAACTCCATGCCGGCAAGCCCCTCCTCCAGGGCCCGGTGAGCGATGGCAGAGAGCAGCGCTCCCG
>DMCD01000253.1 GCA_003445895.1 Lachnoclostridium sp.
CCACGGTCCCCAGGGCTTCATGCATGAGGGGCGCGCAGTGGGCGCCCGGTCTTGTGCAGATGCCCCAGCGGTCAAAGAGCTCATCCGCCACCTCGGAGGAATCATAGTCTCCCAGGTTAAGCGTCACCACCGGGCAACGCTCCGTCAGGCTGAAATTGCCGTAGACACGGACGCCGGGCAGATCCTTTACACCCTCATAGAACCGGCGCATCAGCATCATTTCCCTCTCCCGGATACGGTCAATGCCGGTTTCCTTCAGATATTCCACGGCCGCAGCCAGTCCCGCGATGCCGTGGCCGTTCAGCGTCCCCGCCTCCAGGGCCGTGGGCATCTCCACGGGATGCTCCTTCCGGTAGGTCTGCACGCCGGAACCGCCGGACTTTAAGGGCCTTACCGCAAGGCCTTTTCTCACCACCATTCCGCCGGTGCCCTGGGGGCCCAGCAGGCTCTTGTGGCCGGTGAAACAGAGAATATCGATGCCCATCTCCTGCACATCAATGGGGAACACCCCCGCCGTCTGGGATGCGTCCACGATGAAGAGAAGGCCGTGACGCTTCGCAATCTGTCCCACCCGCGCGATGTCCACCACATTTCCCGTGAGGTTCGATCCGTGGGTCGTGATAATCGCCCTCGTCTCCGGACGGATTAAGGACTCGAATTCCGCGTAGTCGGGATTGCCTTCCCGGTCTGCCTTCACAAAGGACAGCGATATCCCCTTCTTCTCCATCTCATAAAGGGGGCGGAGCACCGAATTGTGCTCCAGCATCGTGGTGATGACGTGGTCCCCGGGAACGAGGACTCCCTTGATGGCGATATTCAGGGCCTCCGTGGAATTGCAGGTAAATACCACCTGCTGCGGATCCTCTGCATTAAAAAATTCTGCCAGAAGGCATCTGGCCTCATACACGGTTCTCGATGTCTTGAGGGTTGCCTCGTGAGCGCCTCTGCCCGCATTGCCCATCGACTGCATGGCGGAAAGTACCGCATCGATAACGCACCGGGGCTTTTTCATGGTTGTAGCCGCATTATCCAGATAGATCATCTGTTTTCCTCCCAGGCCAGTCTCGCCGCACCGCGCAGGATAAGGTCTGCCATCGGACATCAGAGTCCGTGCTTTTTGTAATACTGATGGACTTCCCAGCAGCCGTAGACAGCCATGGCCGTCCATCCTGCCTGGGTGGCCCAGGCAATGCCCGCCACGCCCAGGCGCCCCACCAGGAGCCAGCTTCCGGCAACGCGGAAGAAAATCTGCAGCACCGTATTGATAAATGTAATCTTCAGCTCTCCCACGCCGCGGAACAGGGCCTGCAGCATCTGGGTGATGATGATGGTCTGATAGAAGAATGCCATATACCGGAGATAGGTGACGCCGGCATTTCTCGCATCGTCGCTGATGTTCGTCAGGAACAGGGGGATGATGCGGGGTGCGAACACATAGATCAATATGCCCGTAATCACCGTGATGCAGGCGCAGATTCGAAGTCCTGCATGATATCCGGCCTTTACCTGATCCTTTCTTCCCTCTCCCAGGGACCTGGCGATATAGCTGGAGGAGGCCGAGGCGGTTCCCTCCATGGGAGCCAGCACAAAGGACTCGATGCGGCAGGCCGCGCCGTATCCGGCGATGGTGCCGATACTCAGGGTATTGACCGCCCCCTGCACCATCAGCCTTCCGCCGTAGAGCACCGTCTGCTGGATGGCGGAGATGCCGCTGTAGGCGAGGATCTCCCGGATCTCCGTGTGGTCTATCTTAAGGTCCGACAGCCTGAGTTTGAGCTCCGGCCGTTTTACAAAAACAAACATGGTGCAGAACAGCATGGAACAGGCCTGTGCAATGACGGTGGCCGCAGCCGCCCCGCCGGTTCCCAGCCGTAAATATGCCACAAACAGGAGATCCAGTCCGATATTGATCACCGCCGATACCATCAGCGAGAAAAAGGGAACCCTGGAATCCCCCACCGCCAGGAACACCGCGGAATAAAAGTTATAGAGGAAGGTAAAGATGAGCCCCGCCTCCACAATCCGCAGGTAAATCAGGGAGTCCGCAAGGATTTCCTCCGGGCAGTTGCAGAACCGGAGAATCCACCGGGCATTCAGGATGCATATGGCGGCCAGCGCCAGGGAAAACAGACATCCCGCCGTCAGCGCCGTGCCCGTCGTAATGCGGAAGGCCTTCCGGTCACCGCTTCCCCACTTCATGGCAAACAGCACATTCATGCCGATTCCCAGGCCGTAAATAAAGAAAATCAGGAGCGACATTACCGGCGCCGCCACACTGACGGCCGCAAAGCTCGCTTCTCCCAGGAACCGCCCCACGATCATCGCATCCACCGCGTTGTACAGCTGCTGCAGAATACTTCCCGCAATCAGCGGCAGCGCAAATCCGGCGATGTATCGCGTCACCTGCCATTCATCTGTCTTTTGCAATTTTGTCATATCCTTATTTACTTCGCTGCCACGCGCTCTGTCTCCGCGCCCAGCTTCTTTGTCACTTTGATGGAATCCATATATTCCACAATCACCTTCGCGCATTTGCGGCTGGTTCCGAACATGTCGCGAACCTGAATAAAGGTCAGGAGGTCATTTTCCGCAAAGAATGCTTCAATCTTCTCCTTTGCCTCATCCATATAGTGCTTCATGGTGAGCCATTCCTCGCTGCAGCGCACCACCTTCTCCTCGAGAAGAAGCATCTGCAGGACATCCATCACCACCGGCTCCGGATAGCCCTTGAGGTCAATCTCATTAAACCGGAGAATCTCATAGCCTGCATTTTCCAGAGTATCGGTCAGCAGCTTCTCGATGGCGAGATAGGTCTCATCCTTCGTCACAGAGAATCCCTTAAGCGACATAAACTCGCCGTTTGCCTGGAAGCTTCCCTGGTCCACATAGAGCTTCATGCACTCGTCGAAGACATTCTGCTTCACCTTCTTCATGTACATGTTGTGGAACTCAGCCTTGCGCATGCCGTACCGGTAGGGATACTTCTCGTGATAGCGGGTCAGATCCCTGGTCATGTCCTGCTGCATCCGGTACATGCTGTCCTTGTGCCAGTAGTAGGTATCTTTCTTCATAGTCAGCTGGTAAATGCTTCCGGCCGCTTTCAGCTCTTCGAGATAAGGAAGCAGCTCTTCCTGGGAATGGGCCATCACCTTCGCCAGGTCGGATAAAGTCATCAGCTCCTCTCCCTTTTCCCGGATATGGAACTCGCAGACATCAGCCAGGGATCCGGATTCCTTCCGGTTCAGCTCCTCGATGGCCGCCTCGTTGAAGCGCTTTTTCTTCTTCGGGTTCGGCTCCAGCACGATGCCG
>DMCD01000282.1 GCA_003445895.1 Lachnoclostridium sp.
GCTGGTATGATGTGGCGCCGAATCTGAGGCCGGAGGCGGGGCTTCTGGCCATCCGCAAGGGCCTGGGCCTTTTTGCCAACCTCCGTCCGGCCTACCTCTACGGGGAGCTTTCCGGGGCCTGCCCGCTGAAGCCGGAGATTATCGGCGAGGGCTTTGATATGATTATCGTCCGGGAACTGACCGGCGGCCTTTACTTCGGCGAGCGCCACACTTCTGAGGTGGACGGCGTCATGACCGCGGTGGACACCCTGACCTACAATGAGAATGAGATCCGCCGCATCGCGGTGAAGGCCTTTGATATCGCCATGAAGCGCACAAAGAAGGTGACCAGCGTGGATAAGGCCAATGTGCTGGATTCCTCCAGACTCTGGAGAAAGGTCGTGGAGGAAGTGGCAAAGGACTATCCGGAAGTCACCCTGGAGCATATGCTGGTGGACAACTGTGCTATGCAGCTGGTTATGAATCCGCGGCAGTTTGACGTCATTCTGACCGAGAATATGTTCGGCGATATCCTCTCCGACGAGGCCAGCATGATCACCGGCTCCATCGGCATGCTGTCTTCCGCCAGCCTGAATGAGACAAGGTTCGGCCTCTATGAGCCCAGCCACGGCTCCGCGCCGGATATTGCGGGACAGGACATCGCGAACCCCATCGCCACCATCCTTTCCGCAGCCATGATGCTTTCCTGCAGCTTTGACCTGGATAAGGAAGCAGAGGCGGTGCGCCGCGCCGTGCAGGAGGTGCTGACCGAAGGATACCGCACCGTGGATATCATGTCGGAAGGCTGCAGCCAGGTGGGATGCGTGAAGATGGGAGACCTGATCTGCGAGAGAATCCGTTAACCGGGGGTATTCTGAATATTCGATGCATTATATTGATAAAATTATAACAAATATAAAAATCAGATCGGATATTTATAATTGAATTTCATTGTATAAATGGTTATAATGGGAAGCAAAATTTCCTTTATAACCATTTACCATTATGTAAGGAGAACAATCATGAGCAGAGTGTATAATTTTTCCGCAGGTCCGGCGGTCATGCCGGAGGAAGTCTTAAGGGAAGCTGCAGCAGAGATGCTGGAGTACAAGAACAGCGGTCAGTCCGTTATGGAGATGAGCCATCGATCTAAAGATTTCCAGGATATCATCGATGAGGCGGAAAAGGACCTTCGGGATCTCATGAATATTCCGGATAATTATAAAGTACTTTTCATCCAGGGCGGCGGTCACGTGCAGTTTGCCATGGTGCCGATGAACCTGATGAAGAACCGGGTAGGTGATTACATCATCACCGGCCAGTGGGCAAAGAAGGCCTGGAAAGAGGCCCAGATGTTCGGTACGGCGAATGCCATTGCCTCCAGCGAGGACAGGACCTTCTCCTATATTCCGGACTGCTCGGACCTTCCGGTGGATGAGAATGCAGACTATGTCTACATCTGCATGAACAACACCATCTACGGCACGGCATTCCATGAGCTGCCGAACACCAAGGGCAAGGACCTGGTGGCGGACATTTCCTCCTGCTTCCTGTCTGAGCCGGTTGATGTCAGCAAGTTCGGCATCCTCTGGGGCGGCGTGCAGAAGAACGTGGGACCGGCAGGTCTGGCCATCGCCATCGTGCGCGAGGACCTGATCCGCGATGACGTGCTTCCGGGCACTCCCACCATGCTGCGCTACAAGACCTATTCCGACAGCGGTTCACTGTTCAATACACCGCCGACCTACACCATCTACATCTGCGGCAAGGTATTCAAGTGGCTGAAGGCCCAGGGCGGCCTGGAGGCCATGAAGAAGCGCAATGAAGAAAAGGCAAAGATCCTCTATGATTTCCTGGACAGAAGCAGACTCTTCAGGGGTACCGTGGAGAAGAAGGATCGTTCTATTATGAACGTACCCTTTGTCACCGGGGACAAGGATATGGATGCGAAGTTTGTCGCTGAGGCAAAGGCAGCCGGATTTGTCAATCTGAAGGGCCACAGAACCGTGGGCGGCATGCGCGCCAGCATCTACAATGCGATGCCGATCGAGGGCGTACAGAAGCTGGTGGAATTCATGGAGAAGTTTGAGAAGGAGAATGCGTGATGCGCAGAGTAGTATGCCTGAATGCGATCTCTCCCAAGGGACTGGAGCTCCTGCCGGAGGGATATGAAGTAAGTGAGAAGGAAGTGGATGCGGATGCGATTCTTGTCCGCAGTGCTTCCATGCATGATATGAAGTTTTCCAAGAGCCTGCGTTGCATCGCGAGAGCCGGCGCCGGCGTAAACAACATTCCGCTGGAGCGCTGCGCGGAAGAGGGCATCGTGGTGTTCAACACCCCGGGAGCCAATGCCAACGCCGTCAAGGAGATGGTGATTGCCGGAATCCTTCTGGCGGCCAGAGACATTCCGGGCGGCATGCAGTGGTGCCTGGAGAATAAGGAAGACCCTACCATCGGCAAGGACATGGAGAAGGCAAAGAAAGCCTTCGCCGGCCATGAGATCATCGGCAAGAAGCTGGGCGTCATCGGCCTCGGCGCCATCGGCGCAGAGGTTGCCAACGCGGCGGCTGCCCTGGGCATGGAAGTCTACGGCTACGATCCCTTTATCTCCGTCAATTCCGCATGGAACCTGGCGAGAGACGTAAAGCACATCAATACCGTGGATACCATCTACAAGGAGTGCGATTATATCACCGTACATGTACCGGCTATGGATTCCACAAAGGGCATGATTGATAAAAAAGCCCTGGACGAGATGAAGGACGGCGTTGTCATCATCAACATGGCGAGAGACCTTCTGGTCAATGACGACGACATGGCCGAGGCTCTCATGAGCGGAAAGGTCAAGAGATACGTCACCGACTTCCCGAATGAGAAGGTCATGCACATGAAGAATGTCATCGCGACCCCGCATCTCGGCGCTTCCACAGAGGAGGCGGAGGACAACTGCGCCATGGCAGCGGTCCGCGAGATGGTGGATTATCTGGAGAATGGCAATATCCTGAATTCCGTCAACTTCCCGAACTGCGATATGGGCGTCTGCGAGACCAAGAAGCGGATTGCCATCCTGAATGAGAATGTGCCGAACATCATCAGCCAGGTATCCTTCATCTTCTCGGCGGCGGGCATCAATATCGCCAACATGACCAACAAGAGCAAGGGAAGATTCGCCTACACGATGATGGACCTTGACACGGATGTGCCGGACGTGCTCCTGCAGCGGGTGCGCGCCATCAACGGTGTATGCCGGGTGAGAGTGATTAAATAACTGAAACTGCAAAAACTGCAGCAGGGCCGTCGCAGACCCCCGAAAAACGGGGGCTTGCGGCCGCCCTGCTGTTGTCGTGCTGAAAGATATGCCGCAGAGACCGGAATACCGGGCTCTGCACAGGTAAAATGAGGGGGAGAATTATGGCGCAGATCAGACCGTTCTGCAGTGTGCGCCCTGCAGAGAATGCGGCTGCCCGGGTGGCGGCACTGCCCTATGATGTATACGATTATGAGGAGGCAAAGCGGGAGGTTCTGAGAGAACCCCTGTCCTTTCTCCGCATTGACCGGGCGGAAACGCTTATGCCGGAGGGGACCGACCCTTACAGCATGCCGGTCTACGAGACGGCACGGGACGAGATTGCCCGATTTTGCCGGGAGGGGGTACTTATCACAGAGGAGAAACCGTGTTATTATTTATATGAGCTGACCGGGATGGGACATACGCAGACCGGAATCGTCGGGCTTTCCTCGGTGGATGACTATCTGAACGGAATTGTGAGACGTCACGAGAATACAAGAGCAGACAAAGAGCAGGACCGCATCCGCCATGTTGATGTGACGGACATGCAGACCGGTCCCATCTTCCTGGCGTACCGGGGGAATGCCGCCCTTGCCGCGATCACGGCGGAGGTAAAGGCGGGAAAGCCGCTCTATGATTTCTGTTCTCCGGACGGCGTGCGCCACAGAGTGTTCCGCATCGCCGGGGAGGAGGAGATTCGGCAGATCACGGAGGCATTTGCCGCAGTGCCTCGGACCTATATCGCGGACGGACATCACAGAGCCGCCTCTGCGGTGAAGGTTTCCCTGATGCGGCGGGAAAAGAATCCGGAATACACCGGGAATGAGGAGTTTAACTGGTTCCTCTCGGTTCTCTTTCCGGAGGAGGACCTGCGGATTATGCCCTATAACCGGGTGGTGACCGACCTGGGACGCCACAACGGGGAGTCCCTTATCAACGGGATTCTGGCCCATTACCGGCTGATTGGGGAGATGCCCCTGGATGGATGCGGGGATTCCGGCGACAGGCCCGGGGACGGGAAGAACCCGGAGAAAAAGGGAGACTTCTGCATGCTGCTGGAGGATACCTGGTATACCTTCCGGCTGCGGGAGAAATACCGGTCGGAAGACCCGGTGGGAACCCTGGATGTGCAGACCCTGCAGGATTATGTGCTGGCACCGCTTCTGGATATCCGCGATCCGCGGAGAGACCCGAGAATCCGCTTTGTGGGCGGAATTCACGGCACCGCAGAACTGGAGCGGGAGGTCTCAGAAGGTGCGGCGTGCGCATTTTCCATGTATCCCACCTCGATGGAGGAGCTTCTTTGCGTGGCAGATGCGGGAATGCTTATGCCGCCGAAGTCCACCTGGTTTGAACCCAAGCTCCGGAGCGGCCTTTTCCTGCACCGGCTCTGATTTACATACGATCATTACAATACTGACGGGAGGATGGTACCATGAGAGAACTCGAATATCTGAAACTGCTGGCTAAGGATTATCCGACACTCCGGGATGCGGCGAGAGAGATTCTTGACCTGAAGGCGATTCTCAGCCTGCCCAAGGGGACGGAATACTTCTTCAGCGATCTGCACGGTGAGGACCAGGCATTCAGCTATCTTCTGCGGAGCTCCTCCGGTATCATCCGCGAGAAGATCCGTGAGACCTTCGGCCATTATATTTCCGAGACCGATGAGGAGGCCCTGGCAAAGCT
>DMCD01000047.1 GCA_003445895.1 Lachnoclostridium sp.
TCCGAATCTCTCTTCCCAGCTCCATCCGGACCGGAATATTCTGCAGGTTCGGCTCGGTGCTGCTGATTCGGCCTGTCGCCGTGATGGTCTGGTTAAAGGTGCCGTGAATCCTTCCGTCGGGACCGATGTAATCGGCAAGCCCGTCGGCGTAGGTGGACTTCAGCTTCGTCACCTGCCGGTAATCCAGGATCTTCTGCACAAAGGGATAGTCAACCGCCAGCTTCTCGAGAACGCCGGCCGCTGTGGAATATCCTGTCTTGGTCTTCTTTCCGCCGGGCATGTGCATCTCATCGAAAAGGATCTCGCCCAGCTGCTTCGGGGAATTAATATTGAAGGTCTTTCCGGTTTCACCGTAGATTTCCTTCTCCAGCTCATCCACCCGGACCGCCAGCTTCTCCCCGTATTCACGAAGGCTCTCCCGCTCTACGGCGATGCCCTCCTCTTCCATATGGAACAGGGAATACACCACCGGCATCTCCACCTCCCGGAACAGCATATCCATTCCGGTCTCCTGCAGCTTGTTCCACAGGATATCGCCTGCCGCATATGCCACATAGGCCATAAAGCCGGCGCAGCGAAGGGCCTTGCTCTCTTCCGTCTCCCAGGCTGTCTCCCAGTTGGCCTTTCCTAAAAGGTCTGCGCGGGAGGGAACCGTCATTCCCAGATAATCCCTGGCGATGTCGTCATAGCCGTAGGTATCCTTCAGCGGATTTAACAGATATGCGGCAACGCCCAGGTCCCGGAGGGCGCATCTTCCCTCCGCATTCCGGTCTCCGTCCTTCACCGAAGAGGAAGCAAATGGCAGCAGGTCCTTCAGGTCCAGCACCTGCACCATCGGGTTCTCTGAAAGAATCTCCGCGGCCTTCGCAGCAAGATACTCACCGGTCAGAAAGCCGCCGGCCGGAAGAATAAAGGTATTCTCCCCATCGGTGCAGAGTGAAAGACTTATCACCTTATTTCCGTCGTGCTGCAGGGCAAGACCTGCTGTCTTAGCCTCCTTCGCCCGCATAAACAGATCCTCGGCTTCTGCAAAATCCGTGACCTTCCGGAAGTGATCCTCCGCCTTCGGCATCTCCATCCCGTCGATGTCGAACCGCTGCAGAATCAACTTGAACTCCAGTCCCGTCAGCAGCTGATAGGCCTCCTGGGTATAGATATTGCCCACGGCGCTGTCTGCAGGGTCAAAATCAATATCCGCATCGATGCAGATGGTGGCCAGCGTCTTGCTCATCTGCGCCATATCGTAATGCTCCGCCAGGGCCTTCTGGGCTCTGGGCGGCTTAATCTCTTCCACATGGGCATAGGCATTCTCGATGGAGTGCCAGGCCGTGATGATGGCCGTCGCCGTCTTCTCGCCGATGGAAGGAACGCCCGGGATATTGTCGGAGCTGTCCCCCATCAGGGCCTTCAGGTCAATGAATTCCTGCGGCGTTACCTGGTACTCCCGCAGAACATCCGCCGGAAAATACCGGTGCACCTCCGTTGTTCCCTTCACTGTCTTCGGCAGGCAGATCTGAATCCTCTCATCCGCCAGCTGCAGCAGATCCCGGTCGCCGGAGAGGATCGTCACATCCATTCCCGCCGCCTGGCTTCTCTTGGCCACGGTTCCCAGGATATCATCGGCCTCAAAGCCGGACTTCGTGAGAATCGGGATATTCATGGCGGTGAGGACTTCCTTGATGACCGGCACCTGCTCATGCAGCTCCTCCGGCATCGGCTTTCTCGTGCCCTTGTACTCCGCATACATCTTGTGGCGGAAGGTGGGGTCTTTCAGGTCAAAGGCCACCGCCAGGTGATCCGCCTTCTCATCATCCAGCACCCGGAACATAATATTCAGAAACCCGTAAACCGCGTTGGTATGCAGTCCCTTCGAGTTGGTCAGATCCGGAACGCCGTAGAATGCCCGGTTCAGTATACTGTGTCCGTCTATGAGAAGAAGCTTCATGCTTATTCCTCGTCTTTCTATTCTGCTCGCCCCACATGGGCGAGAGCCCCGCGGCTTAGAGCGGTTCAGAGGTACGCCTGTGGCGTATCTTCATTTCCTTACATCACCGGGAACAGCCACACTCGCAGCTGCAGCGCGATCGCAAGCACAGCGGCCATAGCTCCCAGAGTTTCAAATACATAACTCAGCACCCGCAGCGTAAAAAAGGTGCGCACATGCCGGTGGGACTCCTCCAGCCTTCTCCGAAGCCTTCCCACGATATCGGAGGTTCCGAAGGTGATGCTGTCCGAATCCAGCTGTTTTAAGCCCACATCCACCATGTAATAGATTTCCAGTTCTTCCCGGCAGGCGGGACAGGAATCCACATGCCGAAGAAACGCCGCCAGTTCATCGCCGTCCAGTTCATCCCGGATATAGGGAAGTACCTTCCGTTCCGCTTCACTGCATCTCACAGCATCTTCCCCTTCCTTAGATAATCTCCGACTTCCATGAGCGAAGACAACACTGCCTCCGCCAGTTCCTCCATCTCCTCCGTGGGGCGGGCCAGATCCGGCACCATCAGGGGCCGCATTCCCGCCGCACTGGCAGACCGGATTCCGTTGTAGGAATCTTCAATGGCAAATGCTTCCGCCGGATGTACCCCGATAGCCTCACAGGCCATCAGATAAATATCCGGCGCCGGCTTGCTCCTCTTCAGCATGTCGCCGCCGATCACGCACCCGAACAGGTCCCGGAGTCCCGCATCCCGAAGCTCCTGCTCCACAACCGCCTTTCGGGTGGAGGAGGCAACCGCGGTTTTTATCCCGGCTTCGTTGAGCTCTTTCAGCAGCGAAAAGATCCCCGGCTTCATCGGCAGCTTTCCGCCGTCCGCCTGTTCATGATAAATGCGGGACAGATCCTTCTGCCGCTCCTCAAAGGGGAAGTCCGCTCCGAACCGCTTCTTAAAGATCTCTCCCGTCTTTGCCGTCGTGGTGCCGAGGGAATCCAGGCAGCACTGCTTTACCCCTTCCGGGTCATAGCCGTACTCTTCAGCAATCAGGAGCCAGCAGTCAATCACCAGCTGCTCCGAATCGAAGATGACCCCGTCCATGTCAAAAACAACCGCTTTCGCCCTGTTCTTCTCCTGATTCATCCGGATTTCCTCCCTCCGGGGCATATTACCCCATATTCCATGGTATTATATCATAAATCCCTGGAAAGTACACCCGCACCGAAAAACCGGTTGCATTTACCCCCGCCATTTGATAAGATTAAAAGCGCAATTGCCGGCGTGTTGGAACTGGCAGACGAGACGGACTCAAAATCCGTTGGTGGCAACACCGTGCGGGTTCGATCCCCGCCGCCGGCATTGTTATGAGCACAGATTAGGCAGAAAAAACCGGGGCACAGGCCCCGGTTTTTCTGTCTTATTTAATGTTTAATGATGGAACAGCCGCATGCCGGTAAAGCACATCACCATTCCGTACTTGTTGCAGGTTGCAATCACATTGTCATCTCGGATGGAGCCGCCCGGCTCAGCGATATAGCATACGCCGCTCTTCTTCGCCCGCTCGATATTGTCGCCGAAGGGGAAGAAGGCGTC
>DMCD01000235.1 GCA_003445895.1 Lachnoclostridium sp.
GAATAATCCGGTTTTTCGGAGGTCATGGAATGGTAAAGAAAATCATCATCAAGTCGATACGGGGATACCAGAAGTATATTTCCCCGCTGTCGGGACCTCACTGCAGATATGTTCCCACCTGTTCTGCGTATGCCATCGAGGCTGTGGAAAAGTATGGGACAGTCAAGGGTGGTTTTCTTGCTGCGAAAAGGATTCTCAGATGTCATCCCTTTGCAGCCGGCGGTTATGATCCGGTTCCCTAGTACCTACAGGAGGTATTTTTCTTGAATTTTTTAGTTCTGACAAAAGCTGGGTCCATTCTCGGACCGATTGCGACAGTATTCGGTTACATTATGGACGTGCTGTTCAAGTTTACGAGCAGCTTCAATTGTTATAATCTTGGAATCTGCATTATTCTGTTTACCGTAATTACGAAGATTCTTCTGTTCCCGCTGACCATCAAGCAGCAGGAGAACACCAGGCTCATGAAACTGATGAATCCCGAGATTCAGGCGATTCAGAAGAAGTACAAGGGAAAAACAGACCAGACTTCCATGGCCAGACAGAACGCGGAGATGCAGGCCGTCTATGAGAAGTATGGTTCCAATCCGACTGCAGGATGCCTTCCGCTGCTGATTCAGCTGCCGATTATCTTCGCGCTGTATCGGGTTATCTACAACATTCCTGCCTATGTACCCTCTGTCAAGACTTATTTTGAGACCGTGGCCGCACCGCTGATGAAGCAGCCTGGCTTTGATACCAAAGCGACAGCCATGGCAGAACAGTTCAAGGTTCTGAAGTTTGACGCGACAACCACCAACAGCATCATTGATCTTCTGTACAAGCTGACCAATGAGGGATGGGCAGAGCTTCAGAGCAGTTTCCCCGCGGTATTTGCTGACAGTGCCGTGCAGAATGCGGTGAATATCATCCACGAGATGAATGATTTCTTCGGCATTAACCTGGCGGCAGCTCCGTTCCGCGGCTTTGCAAGCCCCAATGTGGCATGGCTTATCCCGATCCTTGCGGGACTTACCCAGTTCCTTTCCACGAAGATGATGGATAACGGAAGCACTGACCCGGATCAGCCGGGTGCAGCCATGATGAACCAGATGATGATTACCATGCCGCTGGTTTCCGTATTTATCTGCTTTACCCTTCCGGCCGCCATCGGTATCTACTGGGTGGTGCAGGGTGCCCTCACACTGCTGCAGCAGATGTTCGTCAACAGGCGCATGGACAAGATCGACGTCAATGAGCTGGTGGCGAAGAATGTGGAAAAGATGAACAAAAAGCGCGCAAAGAAGGGCCTTCCCGCAGCCAAGGTAACTTCCAATGCAAATGCAAGCCTCAAGAGCATTGAGCAGAAGGAAGAGAAGGAGCGCAGGGAGAGCGAAGAAAGCGCCATCAAAAAGAGCGCTGCAAAGAAGCAGATGCAGGAATCCAAGGATTTCTACGAGGGCAAGGAACCAAAGCCCGGAAGCATTGCGGCCAAGGCGAGAATGGTAAAGAACTTTAACGAAAAGAACACGAAATAAGACGGAGGCTCAGAATGGATTTTATTACAGTAACCGCGAAGACGGTGGATGAAGCTGTAAATAAAGCGCTCATCGAACTCGGCGTGCCGAGCGATAAGCTGGAATATGAAGTAATCGAAAAGGGAAGCACCGGATTTCTGGGCTTTGGCGCAAAACAGGCGGTGATCCGCGCAAAGAAGAAGGAAGGCGCAGACGACCTGGAAGCTCTGGAGGAGGAGGTCAAGGCTCCGATTCTGGAAGCAGAGAAGGAAGCCGTTCTTCCTGCAGTGGATCTGGAGAAGGCAGCCGCAGCCGCTGTTTCTGCCATAAAGGAAGAAAAGGCTGTGAAGGAAGCTCCGGCAAAAGAAGCAGCTCCGGAAAAGAGCCGTCCCCAGGCTGTGGAGGACGTCATCGATGAGAAGGAAGAAAAGCCGGAGAAGCCGAAGAGAAGACTTTCTCCCGAAGAGGCAGCGGAGATTGAAAAGACCGCAGTTGCATTTCTCACCGAGGTGTTCGGCGCCATGAATATCGGCGAGGTGGAACTGACCAGCTCCTTCAACTTTGAGGAAAATGAGCTTTCGGTGGATATGGCCGGCGCAAACATGGGCGTGCTGATCGGCAAGCGCGGTCAGACCCTGGATTCTCTCCAGTATCTGGTAAGCCTGGTGGTAAACCGCAGGGAGAATGACTACATCCGCATCAAGCTGGATACCGAGAATTACCGTGAGAGAAGAAAAGAGACTCTGGAGACCCTGGCAAGAAATATTGCCTACAAGGTAAAGAGAGGCAGACGCCCGGTTTCCCTGGAGCCTATGAATCCCTACGAGAGAAGAATTATTCACTCCGCGCTGCAGAACGATAAGTACGTTGTTACCCGCAGCGACGGCGAGGAACCCTATCGCCATGTAACCATCTTCCTGAAGAAGAAGGAAAAGAGCGAGAAGGAAGCAAAGGGCGGCAGAAGAGGCGGAAAGTTCGGAAAGAACAGCTGGAATTCTGACCGCGGTTCAAAGAGAAGAGAAGGTTTACAGGAAAAGTCCGAGGCAAAGGAAGCCGTGAAGAAACTGGCGCCGGCGGCAAAGCAGGCCAAGGCCGAGGATGAAGTACCGAAGTGGAAAAAGGATTTTGAAAAGTACAGAAATTCCGTAAACCGCACCAATCAGTAACAGGAATGTAAAGAAAACCGGGGCTGCTGCATATGAGATGATTATGCGGCAGTCCCGTTTTTAAAGGGCTTAGGATATGTATCAGACAGAGACAATTGCGGCTATCGCAACAGCCCTTTCCCCGGCGGGAATCGGGATTATCCGGATTAGCGGGGAGGACGCCCTTGCTGTGGCAGACAGGGTATTTGCCGCTGCGGACGGGAAAAAGAAGCTGGCCGGACAGAAGGGTTACACCGTCCATTACGGACACATCGTGGAGGACGGGGAAGTCATCGATGAGGTGCTGGCGCTGGTGATGCGCTCACCCCACAGCTATACGACGGAAAACTCGGTGGAGTTTCAGTGTCACGGAGGTCTTCTGGTTCTTCGCCGGATCCTTTCGGCGATTCTGAGAAACGGCGCCAGGATGGCGGAGCCGGGGGAATTTACCAAACGGGCTTTTCTGGGCGGGCGTATCGATCTTTCCCAGGCAGAAGCGGTGATGGATCTGATCAATGCGAAGAATGATTATGCCAGAAAAAGCTCGGTAAGGCAGCTTTCCGGCTCTCTTTCGAAAAAAATCAAAGATTTACGTTCAAGAATAATATATGAGTCTGCATATATCGAGTCTGCCCTCGACGATCCGGAGCATATTTCCCTGGAGGGATATCCGGAACATCTGAGAGAAGTCGTAACGCCCATGGCGGAGGAGATTTCAAAGCTGGCGGATACATTTTCCAGCGGAAGGGTCCTGCGGGAAGGCATCCAGACGGTGATTCTCGGAAAGCCGAATGCGGGAAAATCCTCGCTGATGAATGTTCTTGTGGGGGAAGACCGGGCGATTGTAACCGATGTGGAGGGAACCACCCGGGATACGCTGGAGGAGCAGATTCATCTCCGGGGCATCAGCCTGAATATCATCGACACGGCCGGCATCCGCGAGACAGATAACATCGTGGAGAAAATCGGTGTGGACAAAGCCCGGAATATTGTGGACAAAGCTGACCTGATCCTGTATATTGTTGACGGATCCCGCAGGCTGGATGAAAATGATGCGGAGATTATCGATCTGATCGGGGACCGGAAGGCGATTGTGCTTCTCAATAAGTCGGACCTGACCCAGGTTCTTACTGCAGAGGAAGTGGAAAATGCTTCCGGCAGGCCGGTTCTTCCGGTATCCGCGAAGGAACAGACGGGGATTGATGCGCTGGAGGAGAAGATCGAGGAGATGTTCCTTTCCGGTGAGATTGATTTTAATGACGAGCTGGTCATCACCAATGACCGTCACAGAACTGCGCTGGAGGCGGCAAAAGAAAGTCTTCTTCTGGTACTTCAGAGTATTGATGAGGGGATGACGGAGGACTTCTTCACCGTGGATCTGCTGAATGCCTACGAACAGCTGGGCACCATTATCGGGGAATCCATGGAGGATGACCTGGCGGATGAGATATTCAAACGGTTCTGCATGGGAAAGTAGAACAAAGGATACAGAAGGAAAGGGCGGAATATGCCGAATCTGGAAGAATTTTATGACATCGCGGTGGTAGGAGCCGGACATGCGGGCTGCGAGGCAGCTCTGGCAGCGGCGAGACTTGGATTTCGTACCATCATATTCACTGTCAGCGTGGACAGCATCGCTCTGATGCCCTGCAATCCGAACGTGGGAGGCAGCTCCAAGGGACATCTGGTGAGAGAGCTGGATGCCCTGGGCGGCGAAATGGGCAAAAATATCGATAAAACCTTTATTCAGTCCAAGATGCTGAATACCTCAAAGGGACCGGCGGTTCATTCTCTCCGGGCCCAGGCGGATAAAAAGGCTTACAGCCAGAGTATGCGGGAAGTACTGGAAAATACGGAGAATCTGACGATCCGGCAGGCGGAGGTCAGTGAAATCCTGACCGAGGAGGACTGTGTCACAGGTCTTAAAACCTTTTCCGGTGCCCTGTATCACTGTCAGGCGGTGGTACTCTGCACGGGAACCTATCTGAAGGCCCGCTGTATCTACGGAGATGTGAGCAATTATACCGGACCCAACGGGCTCATGGCGGCAAATCATCTGTCCGCCTCTCTGGAGAAGATCGGCATTGAACTGACAAGGTTCAAGACGGGAACGCCGGCCCGCATTGACGGCAGAAGCATCGATTTTTCAAAGATGGCGATTCAGCCGGGAGATGAGAGAGTGACGCCGTTTTCCTTTTCCACCGACCCCGACAGCATCCAGAAGGAGCAGGTTCCCTGCTGGCTGACCTATACCAACGAAAAGACCCACGAGATTATCCGGGCCAATATCGACCGTTCTCCCCTGTATTCCGGCGTGATTCACGGAACAGGACCGAGATACTGTCCTTCCATCGAGGACAAGGTCATGAAGTTTCCGGAAAAGGACAGACATCAGGTGTTCATCGAGCCCGAGGGACTCTATACCAATGAGATGTATGTGGACGGAATGTCCAGCTCCATGCCGGAGGATGTTCAGTTTGCCATGTACCGGTCGGTGCCGGGCCTGGAGAATGCCAGAATTGTGCGGAACGCCTACGCCATCGAGTATGACTGCATCAATGCAAGGCAGCTGAAGCCGTCTCTGGAATTCAAAAAAATATCCGGTCTTTTTGCGGGAGGACAGTTTAACGGCAGTTCCGGTTATGAAGAGGCGGCGGTACAGGGATTCATGGCGGGTGTTAATGCGGCGCGGAAAATCCAGGGAAAGGAACCGGTGGTTCTTGACAGAGGACAGGCCTATATCGGCGTGCTGATCGATGATCTGGTCACCAAGGAAAATCTGGAACCCTACCGGATGATGACATCCCGGGCCGAATACCGGCTGCTTCTCAGGCAGGATAATGCGGATCTCAGGCTCAGTGCCATTGGCCATGAGATAGGGCTTGTCAG
>DMCD01000174.1:0-127 GCA_003445895.1 Lachnoclostridium sp.
TATACTCTATCATACGGCATTTGGACTGATTTTTCCATTTCAGCATTTTAAGAATATCATCGAAATAATGAATCTCTCGCATTTTCCAGTCCCATCTTTGTTAAGATATTGTCGTAACGAACACCCT
>DMCD01000174.1:317-2820 GCA_003445895.1 Lachnoclostridium sp.
TGTATTATTTTATCAGGTTATATCCGGGAGGTAATATTATGACAAGAGAAGTTGAGAAGGTAGCATCTGCATATTTCGACCTGGGCGGTGTGACAGCCCTCATCACCGGTGGTGCCAGCGGCCTCGGCAAGGCAACCGCAGACCGTATGCTCCGGAGCAACGCCAATGTGGTTATCGCGGACTACAGCGATGCCGGACAGCAGGTAGCTGACGAGCTGGATGCTAAGTATGACATGAGCTGCAAGTTCATCAAGACCGACGTCAGCAAAGAGGAAGACATCAAGGCAGCCGTTGACTATGCGGTTTCCTGCTTCGGAAGCCTGGATATCCTGGTAGCCAGCGCCGGTATCGGCGGCGCCAACAATGCCATCGCCGATGAGACCCTCGCCAACTGGGAGAAGGTCAATGCGGTTGACTACACCGGCGTTATGCTGGCAGACAAGTACGCCATCATGCAGTTCTTAAAGCAGGGACACGGCGGCGCCATCTGCAACCTGGCCTCCATGTTCGGCCTTGTGGCGGTTCCCTCCAACGTGGCTTACTCCGCTGCCAAGGGCGGCGTGGTTAACCTGACCAAGTCCGCCGGAACTGCCTACGCTTCCCACGGCATCCGCGTCAACTGCGTATGCCCGGGCGTCATCAACACTCCGCTGGTTCCCGAGGAGGAGAAGGCAAAATACCGCGAAATCCACCCCATGCACCGCATCGGCGAGGACTTCGAGATTGCCTCCATCATCACCTTCCTCTGCAGCCAGAATGCCCGCTTCATCACAGGCGCAGCCATCCCGGTAGACGGCGGATACACCAGCGTTTAATGCGGAAACATTGTCCACACATACTTTTTCCATATGCACAAAAAAGAGCGCGGCGCAGACAGGTTTTCCCCGTCTGCACCGCGTTTTTGCGGCCGCAATGCTTCTCTTACGGTCTTTTGGTTTTATGACTGCAGGATTATTCCGCTTTCTTCTGATATTCTACCCACTCTTCGCCCATCTGCAGATAGAGGTTCTCTCCCTCGATGGTATATTCATGAGAATAATCAGAGCTTTCTCCCACCAGCTTCCAGCTGTACCAGAACACCGGGATATCTTCTTCTCCGTCCACGGTTCCGGTATGGTCTTCCTTCAGCGCAATGGATGCCGGCACGTCCTCGCCGGCTAACTTCTCTGCCTGTTCCTTGCCGGTCTCGGTGAGCTCATAGGTTCCCGGAACATACTCATACATCACTTGGGGCTCATAGTTCTCGAATTCCATGGAATCCAGCACCTCGGCCAGCGCATCGCTCATCCGCATGTCCTTTCCGTCATCGCCGGTATAATGAACCACCGTATCCGCCAGAAGGACGCCGCCGTTGTACTCTGCGGCAATCCACTGTTCATGAATGGGATCCTTCTCGTCTTCCGCGGGTGCCGGCGTCATCTCAAAGAATGCCCAGTGGTCGCCTGCAAAATATCCCTCTTCACGGATGAGATTGTCCAGCGTCTCCGCATCCAGCCCCTGCGTCCGGCGTCCCAGCACTTCCTGCGGCTGCGCATCCGGAACAACACTGATGGATGTGGAACAGCTGCCCGCGGACTCTCCTGTGTAGACGAACTGTACTTCCTCTTCGCCCTCCTGCACCTTAATCAGCTCAGGATTGTAGCGGACAGACCAGCCGTCTTTGCTCTTGTAGGATCTATACTCCGGTGCGGCAGCTTCTTCGGCCGTCTCTTCCGCTGCTGTCTCCTCTGCACCATCCTGCGCTGTCTCTGCCTGTGTCTCCGCTGCAGTCTCTGCAGCCGTCGTCTCCGGAGCAGTCTGTCCGGAGCAGGCACTGATTACGCCTGTCAGCAGAAGGAGTGCCGCAGCACTTGCCATTTTTTTCATAATCTTTTTCACTCCTTATCAGTTCAATCAGTGAATTTGCGTTTTTCACTCTGTAAGCTTATCATTTTCCTGGATTATGTCAATATTTTCGCCGGATAAGCCGGCCGCCCCGGGCCTCACAATATTTCTCAGAAACCGTTTGACAAGATACCCACCTCTATGCTATAGTATCGTGGTGAGCCAAATAGGGGAATAGTTCAATGGCAGAGCTACGGTCTCCAAAACCGCCGATGGGGGTTCGAATCCCTCTTCCCCTGCTCTGAGAAACCGCACAACCTGGTTGTGCGGTTTTTTTGTTTTGTACGCACTGTTTTTCTGCCCCGCGCAGCCTGTTTCCGATGGAATCGGCCGGCTGCATCCGGCAAATAGTTTCGAGGTACTATATGGACATTATCAAACGTTTTACCCAATATGCACAGATTGACACCCAGTCTGACGAGACGTCCTCTGCTTCCCCCAGCACGGAGAAGCAGTTTGACCTGGCCCGCCTTCTGGTGAAGGAGCTTCAGGAGATGGGCGCATCCGATGTCTTCCTGAGCGACATCTGCTACGTCTACGCAAGAATCCCCTCCAACCTCTCTCCGGAGGAAGAGGAAAAGACGCCGAAGCTGGGATTTCTCGCCCACATGGACACATC
>DMCD01000077.1 GCA_003445895.1 Lachnoclostridium sp.
TCCTCCACCTGTTTATTCTGGGTCTGCTGATTTTTCGCCGCATTCACCACCGTGAGGCTCACATGATCCTTCTGTTCGGCCGCATCCTCCTGGAAGCGGTTCATCAGCTCGGAGATGAAGGTATCATACTGATCATATACCGAGACGCCGATCTTAATCTTCCGGTTCTCCTCCGGTGCACCCGGTCCGCAGCCGGTGCCTGCGGCAAGAACCAGAAGGACGGCCGCACAGATCAGAACCCGCAGCACAGATATCCGATTTCTCATCTCACTCCCCGCTTTCTTTCATTTTCTCCGGTCTTTCTTTTCCCGATTACTGCGCCAGAGGGAACAGAAGCCGTTCATGCTCTTCATCATACATGTTGTTCCGGTCGATCACGGCAAACCCCGTCTCATAGTCCCGCATCGGTTCCAGCTTCCGGTTCAGCCGGTTTGCCACCGCCGTGGCCGCCTGATATCCCATATCATAATCGTAAGGAACAATCATGCCGCGGATAAGACCGCTGTCGAGATAATAGACACTCTTCTCGGAGCAGCCGACGCCGAACAGTTCCGGCACCTGCTCCTTTTTCTCCTCTTCGGCCGCCAGAACATGGTCAATGGCAATTTCCAGGTCCGTGTTGTCTAAAGCTGCCAGAATCTCCGCCGGTTCATTCTTCTGCCGGTAATCCAGCCTCTCCCGCATGTTCTGCACATATTCGGAGGTCCACAGAACCTCGGCGCCTTCCTCTTCCAGAACCTGGAGAAGTCCCTCCAGCCGCTTTTTCTGGGAAAACTGTCCCTGATTTCCGGCGAGAATCCCCACCGTTTTTCCCCTCAGGTCACCGCCGTACTCCCCGAGGATGGCCTCGCCCAGGGACCGTCCCAGGGCCTCATTGTCGGCGTGGATCCAGGAGAAACGCCCGTCCGCATCGGCCTCCGCCTCCACGTCGGTCTGCACCAGCACCAGCACAGACTTCTGGCTCAGCTCCGATACCATCTCCTTCACGCCCCGGCTCTCGCAGAATTCTATGATAAGACCGGCAGAGCCGTCCGCCAGTTCATTGTCCGCAAGCCTTTTTTCTTCCACCGGGCTGACCAGCCTCCCGGTATTCACATAGCTCAGATTGAGGTTTCTCTCCTCGGCCGCCTGTTCCAGGCCCGCCCGGAAGGAGAGCCAGCGTCCGTCGCTGCTGCTGTCCACGATGACAGAGACCCGGAAGCGGGGTTCTTCGTCATCGACGCTCATGGCAAAGCCAAGGCCAATTATCACAAGGATCGCCGGAAGGATCATCAGCAGAAGCAGTCTCTTTTTAATCATTGCCCGAAACCTCCTCACTGCCTTCCCCTAAGGTGCGGGAGTCCTGCGGCGTATACCTTCCGTTCTCCAGCATCTCCTGATTCTCTTCGGTATAGGGCACCGCCGGAATCCGGATGGTGACGCAGGTTCCCTCGTCCGGCTCACTTTCCACCGTAAGACCGTAATCCTGGCCGAACCGGAGCTTAATCCGGCTGTTGACATTGCGCAGGCCCACGCCGGAGCCGTGCCTTCTGACGCGATTGGTGTCCGTCAGAAGGAGTGCGCAGTCCTCCGGCGGAATTCCGAATCCGTTGTCGGAAACGGAAAGGCAGATTTCTTCCCCTTCCTTCCATCCGCGGATTACGATCTCTCCGTCTTCATCCATATCCTTGACGCCGTAATAGATGGCATTTTCCAGGAGCGGCTGCACGATCAGCTTGACGGTACAGTAATTGTATATCTCCGGGTCCACCTCTTCCTTTACCTCAAAGGCATTCTTAAAGCGGACCTTCTGGATATTCATATAGTTTCTGGCATGGCGCAGCTCATCCTCAATGCGGATGATCGTTCTGCCGCGGCTTAAGCTGATGCGGAAGAGACTTGCCAGGTCACTGATCATGGTGACCGCCTCCTCCTGCTTTCCGCCTTCCACCATCCAGGTGATGGAATCCAGCGTATTATACAGGAAATGCGGATTAATCTGGGACTGCAGCGCATCCAGCTCGCTTTTCCGCTTTTCCTCCTGCTCCACCACAATATCCTGCATCAGCTTTGTATTCTGCGCCACATAGGATTCCAGGGTTTTTCCCAGATGCTCCACCTCGGAGGTGGCATTCTCCGAAATATCCGGCAGGGCGCGCTCTCCCGCCTCCATCTGACGGATACTGTCATTTAAGCGCACCAGAGGTTCCGAGATGCCGGAGGATACCAGCTGGTTTACCACAAACAGGGCAACGATGGCACCGATGATGCCCATGATCACGAGATACCGGGTGTTGGCAAGTCCCAGCCGGAAATAGCCGGCCGGCAGGACGCTGACCAGCTTCCATCCCGTATAGCTCACCGTATCCACGATGATGGTGCGGCTTACCCCCTCGAACACTTCATGATGAACCCCGTCGTCATAGCCCCCCACGGCGGCATTGTTCTCCCGGAAGGTTCCGGAAGCCAGCTGCATCTGCCGCGGATGGTAGATGATATCGCCCTCGCTGTCGCAGAGATAGACGTACTGCTGCCGGTCCCTGTCATTGACCTCCTCCAGCATCCGCTCGATGGTGGAATAATTCATGTCTACCAGAAGGACGCCCGAGGTAGGTATGCCGTGCCGGGTCAGCTCCACCACACGGCTTAAGGAGATTACCCAGTAATACCGGAAGCTGGGGTCATCAAACAGGTTCTGGACATGGGGCGTGGAAAAATGGAGGTTTTCCATCTGCTCCGTGGCGTTCTGAAACCACTTCTGCCCTGTGATATCCAGGTTCTTCTTTTCCACCGCCACCGGTGCCGCGGAGATCAGCTTTCCCTTATCCGAGTAGAGGGCAAAGCTGATGAGATTGTCCCGGTTCGCCTCATAGAGCAGGTTCATCTCCTCATCCACCGTGTCCGTCTGAAGATCCTTGTCCTTGATGACATCATAGTACATGGCATCCGAGATCCGCCGCATGCTGCTGAGATAATCCTCCAGATTCACCGCCGTCTGTCCGAGAACCTTTTCCGTGGACTCCGTCATCAGGCGCTGGGTGTAGGAGGCAAACAGCTGATAGAGGGAAACGCCGAGAAGCAGCGTTGTCACCGCTGCTACCAGAGAAAAGGACATCAGGATTGTAAACTGTATCGTGCGGGGCATGGCCGGAAACAGGCGCCGTCCCGCAGTTTTCTTCTCTTCCATTCCGCTTCCTTCAGAAACCGTCAGCTTTCCGTCCGCTGCGACTTGTACTTGGACGGCGACATGCCGAACTGCTTCTTAAATACATAACTGAAATAATTGGGGTCGGAGTAGCCGACCTGGCGGGCAATCACATAGGTCTTCTCATTCCTCTCGATGAGCAGCTCCACCGCCCGCTCCATACGGTAATCCGTCAGGAAATTAATAAAGGTCTTGCCGGTCTCCCGCTTGAATACCGTGGAGAAATACGCCGCGCTCACCCCCAGGTAGCTGCAGACGCTGTCCACGGAGATGTCCTCCCTGGCGTAATTGGCATAGACATACTCGATGGCCCGGCTCACGAAGGACCTTGTAGTATCCGTCCGCTTGTCCTGCACCATCTTCTGCATCCGGAGGCACACGTCGGTCATCCATTCCGTCACTTCCTCCGGATCCAGCTGCTGGATCCTCTGGTAAATGTCGTCGTTCGTGCGGAAGATGGTCTCCCCGTCCAGCTCATTGTTCTTTGCAAACCGGTACAGCTCTCCCACCAGTCCCATGACAAAGAAATGATATCCCTGGACCGACACCTGGGCGGATGCGCCCTTTGTGATATATTCCGCAACCTTTTTCTTCAGGGGTTCCGGCTCATCCATCCGGATCATCTTGAAGATGGTGCGGAGTTCATCATCCTCAAATCCGCCGCTGTCCCGCTCCTGCGGTGCAATCTCCGCGATATTGATGGCCTGTCCCGTTCCGTAAATCACCCGATAGGATACGGCATTTCTCGCCCCCTGATAGGAGCTGGGAAGATCGCCCACCCTGCGGCAGATCTGTCCGATTCCCACCGTGACCACGGCGCCGAACACGCTTTTGGCCAGGCGGCAGAACCGGTCGCAGTCATCCGTAAACCGGGTCACATCGCCTTCCGCATCGAACTGGGCCACGACGGCCGTATTGCCCAGATAGGAAAAGAACCGGCACCGCCAGGAACTATCCAGCCGCTCCTCCGCCAGCTTCCGGATGGAAACCGTCAGCAGCAGCGGGTTGAATCCCTCCGGCATCACCGTGCTGGAGGTGTGCAGCACCGCGATGCAGTACAGCGGCCCCGTCAGGTCAATTTGGTAATTCTCCATATCCCGGGCCAGCTGTCCCTCCGGTATTTTCCCTTCCATAAGGGCTGAATAAAACTCCTCCCGCAGAAGGGGCAGGCTCTGGGCATAGTACTCCTGCAGCTTTTTCACGTTCTGCTGCTCGTCATGTTCCCGGTCCAGCTGTTCCCGGATGCGGATAAAGCTTTTCCTGAGCTCCGCGGCGTTCAGGGGCTTTAACAGATACTCCTCCGCCTCGAGCCGGATTGCCTCTCTGGCATACTCAAACTCATCAAAGCCGGAAAAGATAATCACGCGGATATTCGGATACTGTTCCTTCAGCTTTCTGGAAAGCTCCAGGCCGTCCATGTAGGGCATCTTGATATCCGTCATCACGATATCCGGCGCATCCTCCTCGGCCATCTCCAGGGCTTCCAGCCCGTTGTGGGCGTATCTGGGCACAGAGAGTCCGATCTCCTCCCAGTCGATCCGGTGCATGATCGCCCGGATCACGTCCTCCTCGTCATCCACAAGCATAACCGAATAATTACGCCCCATACCTCTTCTCCACATTCTTCCAGGCGATGCCCAGGCAGGCCGTCGCCGCCACAATCTCCAGGAGTCCCGCCAGCGGGCTTACCACCATCAGCAGGGACATGACAAAGGAAGCAGCCGAGAAAAACAGAATAAGCCGTCCCGCTGCCCTGCAGTAACCCTCCGGATCCCTTGCCGGCGGCTTGTCCTTGCTGCGGATGGAGCTTAAGTCCTTCATCACCAGCACCCGCCACGCATAGTAGAGGCAGACTGCAAACAGAATCAGGGAAATGCCGGAACGCTCCAGAAACATGTCTAATGTCATATTTACTCTCCTTCCCCTTCGGGACACAGAATCATATGTTCCTATTGTATCATATTTTCACAGAAAACATATAGTCTGTCGGGCAGGGACGTGAAATGCCCCGTATACTCTGGAGGGAACGTCCACAGCGTCGGTACTTGGCGAGTGATTTCACGAGCCTTAGTACCGTTACACTGCTCGCCCACAATGTGGGCGAGAGCCTCGCGGCTTTGAGCGATCAAGGCTCACATAGTGAGCCTTCCTTAAGCGCGAGGACCAAGCGCGAGCGGTTCCCGGAAGAGCATGCGGGGCATGTAGCGTCCGAATTGTGTATTCTGTTTACGCTTAAATTACTTCTTCGCCACGTACTTTCTGATATCCAGTGAGATAGCGATGAAGATAACAATACCGATGGCGATGTACTGTGCGTTCGCATCTACGCCCAGGTACTGCAGAGCTGCCTTTAAGAGCTCGAATACGGCAACACCGATGATAGCGGAGGATACTTTACCACGTCCGCCGGTTACGGATACGCCGCCGATGGTGCAGGCCGCGATGGCCTCCATCTCGTAGGAAAGACCGGTATTAACGGATGCACCGCCGGCCTTTGCGCCCAGCATGTAGCCTGCCAGACCGTACATAGCAGCAGCCTTTGCATAAATCATAACCATGGTCGGCTTTACCGGAACACCGGCAACCTCAGCTGCCTGCGGGTTTCCGCCGATAGCATACATGTACTTGCCGTGACGGGTCATGTTAAAGATGAACCAGGTGATCGCTGCCACCAGAAGGGCAATCCAGATAAGCCAGGACAGTCCCAGGAACTTGCCGGTGGAGATGTTGGTGTAGCTGGTGATATAGCCGCCCAGCGGGGTAGCGCCGGTGTAAATCAGAGCAAGACCGTACACGATTTCCATCATGGCCAGGGTGGCGATGAAGGGCGGTACGCTCAGGTAAGCGATGAAGAAACCGGTTACGGAACCGAATGCTGCGGTAATCAGCATAACGATAACCAGTACCAGGAACGGGTTCAGGGGCTCCATGCCCGGGAAGAACTTGTTGGAATAGTCAATCTTCTGAAGCAGGGTACCTGCGATGCAGGCGCCGAAACCGATCATACGTCCTGCGGACAGGTCGCAGCCGGCGGTGATAACGCATCCTGCGATACCGAGAGCGATAACCAGACGGTAGCTCATGTTGGTCAGGATGTTCAGCAGGTT
>DMCD01000140.1:0-1501 GCA_003445895.1 Lachnoclostridium sp.
ATGACGATGGTCTGCGTAACCCACGAGATGGGCTTTGCCCGCGAGGTGGGAAACCGGGTGGTCTTCATGGAGTCCGGAAAAGTCGTGGAAGAGGGAACGCCCGACGATATCTTTAAGAATCCGAAGAGCCCGAGACTGAAGGACTTCCTTGGAAAGGTCCTGTAAAAAAAACGGGGTTCACTGCCGAATCCGAAAACAATATTTATGGAAAATGCCGTCGCTCTGGGGTATACTCAGAGAAGACGGCACTTTTGCGCGATAAGGAGAACATTATGACAGACCATAAACAGGCGGCCATCCGCTATATTGAGGCCCACCAGGATATATTTACCGCCCTTTCCGATGAAATCTGGGCGAATCCCGAACTGTCTCTGAAGGAATTTCATTCCGCAGAGGCCTACCGGAAGGTTCTCCGGGAGAACGGTTTTACCGTGGAGTCCGGGATGGCCGGGATTGAGACCGCATTCCTGGGAAGATTCGGGAAGGGGCACCCCGTCATCGGCATTCTGGGAGAGTTTGACGCTCTCTCGGGCCTGAGCCAGGAAAAGTGCGCAGTGGAGCAGAAACCGCTTATTCCCGGCGGCCCGGGCCACGGCTGCGGCCACAACATGCTGGGAACCGGAGCGCTGGCGGCGGCATTTGCCCTGAAGAATTACTTCGAAGAGACGGGCCGTGAGGGAACCGTGGTATTCTACGGCTGCCCCGGCGAGGAGGGCGGCGCGGCCAAGGCCTTCTTCGCAAGAGACCGTATCTGGGAGAGCCTGGACTGCGCGCTGACCTGGCACCCGGAGGATGTGAATGAGATTCTCTCCGGCACCAACAATTCCAGCATTCAGGTGCTCTATAACTTCAAGGGAATCGCGGCCCACGCGGCGGGCGACCCGGAGCACGGCAGAAGCGCCCTGGATGCGGTGGAGCTGATGAATACAGGCGTGCAGTACCTGAGAGAGCACATGAGCAGCGAGTGCAGAGTGCATTACGCCATCACCGACGCCGGCGGCATATCCCCGAATGTGGTGCAGGACCACGCCTCGGTCCTTTACATGGTCCGGGCCAACAAGGTCCGGGATTCCGTAAAGCTTCTTGCGCGGGTGGATAAGATCGCCGAGGGGGCGGCCCTCATGACCGAAACTACCTTTGAGAGGGTCTTCATCGACGGCACGGCGGAGCTTCTGCCCAACTACGCCCTGGAAGAGGTGCTGTATAAAAACTTTAAAGAAGTGGGGCTTCCGTCCTACACGGAGGCGGAACTGGCCTTTGCGGAGGCGCTGCATAAGACCTGCCCGGAGAATCCGGAGCCGGGATTTGCGGCAAACCTCGACGGCGATATGGCAGCTGCGGCGCGGAAGCTTTCCGGAAACGGAAGTCTTGCCCTCAACAACTTCCTTCTGCCCCTGTTCCATACCACCGGCTTCCGGGCCGGCTCCACGGACGTGGGGGATGTGAGCTGGCAGACGCCCACGGCGCAGATTCACTGTGCGGCCTTCGTCTCCGGTGCACC
>DMCD01000140.1:1563-6146 GCA_003445895.1 Lachnoclostridium sp.
GGTCACAGCTGGCAGAATGTTTCCTGCGGCGGGTCCTCCATCGGCCATAAGGCCCTGCTGCAGGCCGGTAAGGTGCTGGCCTGCGCGGCCATCGACCTCATCGAACAGCCGGAACTGCTGGAGGAGGCTAAAAAAGAATTCAAAGAGCGGTCAGCGGCGGGATATGTGTGTCCCATCGAGCCGGACGCCGTTCCCATCGCAATCTGAGGAAAGGGTAACTATTCAGAACCCCTCCCCGCGCCTCGCAAAATTTGATATCTGAAATAAAAAGACTTTGGAAATCAAATGCTGCAGAAAGGATTACATATGCTGAATTTTATGTGTGATTACACGAAAGGAATGCACCCGGCCATTCTGGAGAAGCTCCTGGAGCTGAACGATGTTCCCTTTGTAGGCTACGGCTGCGATGAGATCTGCGAGAGCGCAAAGGAGAAGATACGAAAGGCCTGCGGCGTAAAGGATGCGGGCGTGTTCTTCACCGTGGGCGGCACCCAGACCAACGCCATCGTCATCGATTCCATGCTTCGCTCCTATGAGGGCGTGGTGTCGGCGGATACGGGCCATGTGAACGTCCACGAGGCGGGCGCCATCGAGTATACCGGGCACAAGGTCATGCACATTCCGGAGCACCAGGGGAAAATGGATGCGTCCGAGCTTCGGGCATATCTGCAGGCCTTCCGGGAGAACCCGAGCTATGACCATATGGTATTTCCGGGAATGGCCTACATCTCCCATCCCACGGAGGCGGGAACCCTGTACACGAAGGCGGAGCTGACGGCCCTGTCCGAAGTCTGCCGGGAGTACGGCATTCCCCTCTATCTGGACGGCGCGCGTCTGGGCTACGGACTTATGAGCCGGCAGACGGACGTTACGCTTCAGGATGTGGCAGAGCTCTGCGATGTGTTCTACATCGGCGGCACCAAGGTGGGGGCCCAGATGGGCGAAGCCATCGTGTTTACGAAAAACAACATGCCGGAGCACTTCCTGACCATCGTAAAGCAGCACGGCGCGCTGATGGCCAAGGGCTGGATGCTGGGCGTGCAGTTTGACACATTATTTACCAATGGCCTGTACTTCGACATCGGCCGCTACGCCATCGGCCTTGCGGAGAAGCTGAAGGAAGGATTTGCGGCGAGAGGCTATCAGTTTATGATCGACTCCCCCACCAACCAGCAGTTCATCATCCTGGACAACGGGGAGAAGGACCGGCTGATGAAGCGGGTGCTGTTTGAAGAGTGGGAGAAGATGGATGAGGACCATACGGCGGTGCGGTTTGCCGTCAGCTGGTCCACGAAGGAATCGGACATTGATGAGCTGTTCCGGATTATCGATGAGGAGAAAAAGTTATGAAGATTTCGGGAATCAAAGCGGTTTATTTCAGCGCAGTAGGAAATACCAGAAAAGTTGTGGAAGCAATTGCCATCATGCTCTCCGATGAGCTGGGCGCGGCGGTGGAGACGGTGGATTTCACCCTGCCGGACGCGAGAAAGAGTGAGAGAACCTTCGGACCGGAGGATCTGGTAATCTTCGGAACGCCCACCTATGCGGGAAGAGTTCCCAACAAGGTGCTGCCCTTTGTGCAGACCCTGTTCCACGGAGAGAATACCCCTGCCGTTTCGGTGGTTACCTTCGGCAACCGGAACTTCGACAGCTCCCTTACCGAGCTGACCGAGGAGCTGGGAAAGAATGGATTTAAGGTATTCGGCGCGGGCGCATTTGCCTGTCATCATGTATTCTCCGATGTCATCGCCGACGGCCGCCCGGATGCCCGGGACATGGAAGTGGTCTTTGAGTTTGCAAGACGGATCGCGGATCGGGCAGAGTCTGCGGCCAGTGCGGATGAACTGCAGGTGCCGGTGGTGCGGGACGGCGCTCCGGTGGCTCCCTATTACACGCCCCTCGGGCTGGACGGACAGCCGGCAAAGTTTCTGAAGGCGAAGCCGGTGACCGACAAAACAAAGTGCGACCGCTGCGGTCAGTGCGCGAGAGTCTGTCCCATGGGCTCCATCAGCCATGAGGATGTGCATGAGGTGCCGGGCGTCTGCATCAAGTGCCACGCCTGCGTGCGCAAATGTCCCCACGGGGCAAAGCATTTCGAGGATGAGGCGTTCCTGTCCCACGTGGCATATCTGGAGAAGAATTACACCAGACGGGCGGAGCCGGAGATTTATATCGGATAATCTGCAGAGGGAAATGACGGAGCCCGCAGCGCGCGGGCTTTGAAATGACGGCTGTCCCGGCCGGGGAGTAGACTATGAACGGGGAAAAGAAGTATATCTATCTGGATCACGCGGCCACGACGGCGGTGCGGCCGGAGGTTCTGGAGGCGATGCTGCCCTACTTTACGGAGTATTACGGCAATCCGTCCTCCATCTATTCCATGTCCTCGGAGCCCAGGCGGGCTATCGCGAAGGCCAGGGCCCGGGTGGCGAAGGTCCTCGGGGTGAGCGAGAAAGAGATTTACTTTACCGGCGGCGGGTCCGAGTCGGACAACTGGGTTCTGCTGGCGGCGGCCGAGGCCGGCGCAAAGCGGCTGGCGGAAGGAAGTCCGGAGCTTCAGAGCGCGGTAAAGAGAGAAAAGGAGATCCCGGCGGGAAAGCATATCATCACCACAAAGATCGAGCATCACGCCATCCTTCATACCTGCGAATACCTGGAGGACCGGGGATTCGAGGTGACATACCTGGATGTAGACTCTTCGGGGCGCATCCGCACAGAAGACCTGGAGGCGGCCATTCGGCCCGACACCGTGCTCATCTGTGTCATGGCGGCCAACAATGAGATCGGCACCGTCCAGCCCCTGGCCGAGATCGGCGCCATCGCGAAGAAATACGGAATTCTGTTCTACACCGACGCGGTGCAGGCATTTGCCCACATGGACCTGCCGGTGCGGGAATGGGGCATTGACCTGCTGGGCGCCAGTGCCCACAAGTTCGGCGGCCCCCGGGGCGTCGGATTCCTGTACATCCGGAGAGGCGTAAAAATCCGGTCCTTTATCCACGGCGGCGCCCAGGAACGGGGAAGACGGGCCGGTACGGAGAATACGCCGGGCATCGTGGGCCTCGGAGCGGCGACGGAGCTGGCCATGCAGGAGCTTGCGGAAAACACCCGGAAGGAGCGGGAGCTTCGGGATTATCTTGTTTCCCGGGTTCTCTCGGAGATTCCGGATTCCCGGCTGAACGGGCCGGCGGTGCCGGATACAGCGGGATTGCGGCTCGCCAACAATGCGAACTTTTCCTTTGCGGGCGTGGACGGAGAGTCTCTTCTTATCATGCTCGACATGGAGGGGATCTGCGCATCCGGCGGTTCTGCCTGTGCGGCGGGCTCCCTCGAGCCCTCCCATGTGCTTCTGGCCATCGGCGTTCCGGAGGTGCTTGCCCAGGCGGCGGTCCGCATGACCGTGGGACCGGAGAATACGAAGGAAGAGATTGACCGGGCGGTGGAAGTCCTTGCGGAGTCAGTGAAAACACTCCGGGAGCGGAGCGGATACCGGGGGAAGTGAGTTTTTATGGAAACAGGAAATAAAACCGGGAAAAAAGTTGTGGTCGGCATGTCCGGCGGCGTGGATTCTTCTGCGGCAGCCTGGCTGCTGAAGCAGGAGGGGTATGACGTCATCGGCGTCACCATGGAAATCTGGCAGAATGAGGATATGCTCTCCGTGGAGGAAAACGGCGGATGCTGCGGGCTTACTGCCGTGGAGGATGCCCGCCGGGTGGCGGAAACCATCGGCATCCCCCACTATGTCATGAACTTCCGGAAAGACTTTCAGAAGCATGTCATCGACTATTTCATCGATGCCTATACCCACGGGCGGACGCCGAATCCCTGCATCGCCTGCAACCGGTATGTTAAGTGGGAAGCCCTTCTTCGCCGGAGTCTGGAGATCGGGGCGGACTATATCGCCACCGGCCATTATGCCAGGATCGTGCAGCTTCCGAACGGCCGCTATGCCGTGAAGAAGTCAGTAACCGAGGAAAAAGATCAGACTTACGCCCTCTACAACCTGACCCAGGAGCAGCTGTCCCGGACGCTTATGCCCGACGGCGCCTATACCAAGGATGAAATCCGGGCCATGGCGGAGCGGGCCGGGCTGCCGGTGGCCCATAAGCCGGACAGCCAGGAAATCTGCTTTGTGCCGGATGATGATTACGCCGGATTTATCACGGCGAACAGCAGCTGGGTCGATACCCCGGGAAACTTCGTGGACCGTTCCGGAAAAGTGCTGGGACAGCACAAAGGCATCATCCACTACACGGTAGGGCAGCGGCGCGGCCTGGATCTTCCCATGGGGCGCCGGGTATTCGTCACCGAGATTCGCCCGGATACCAACGAGGTAGTCATCGGTGAAGGAAGCGATGTCTTCTCCGACCGCCTTGTGTGCACAAAGCTGAACTGGATGGGAAGAGAAGAACTGCCGGTGGGAGAAACCATGCGGGCGGATGTGAAAATCCGCTACGGCCACAGGGGAGCCCCTGCCACCGTGCGGCGGACCGGCCCCGACACGGCTGAGGTCCTCTTCGATGAACCCGTCCGGGCCATCACCCCGGGCCAGGCGGCTGTCTTTTACGACGGCGACATCATCA
>DMCD01000057.1 GCA_003445895.1 Lachnoclostridium sp.
AGTGATGTCCCAGATTGGAGGATAAGCCATGAGAGTTGCCATTATTACATCCAGTGATTCCGGGTACGCCGGAGAACGGGAGGATAAGAGCGGCCCGGTGATTGCCGGGATGGTGACCGCGGCCGGATATACGGTGGTGTCCCAGGAGATCCTGCCGGATGATTATGAGATGTTAACAAAACGCATGGCGGAAATCTGCGATAGTCACGGGGCAGAACTGATTCTGACCACCGGAGGCACCGGCTTTTCGGTGCGGGATATCATGCCGGAGGCGACGGCGGCAGTCTGCGAGCGGATGGTGCCGGGAATTCCCGAGGCGATGCGGGCCTACAGCATGCAGTTTACGCCGAGAGCCATGCTCTCAAGAGCAGCCAGCGGCATCCGGAAGCGCACCCTTATCGTGAATATGCCGGGAAGTCCCAAGGCAGTGCGGGAGAGCCTGGAATTCATCCTTCCCTCTCTGGGACACGGTCTGGAGATTCTGACCGGGGAAGCGACAAACTGCGCGAGAACCTGATTGGCAATCGGATTTGCAGGTATCGTCAGTCTGCCTTTACGAAAAGGCCGGGGAATGTTATACTTATTCAGTATGCTGCATTACCCGAGGGGATGCCTGCATAAAATATAAGGCATATCCCCGGATATGCCGGGAAGTTGGTAGGGAATGCCGAGAAGAAATAACACAAAAGCAAAGATTGCAAAGGTAGCCTGGAGACTATTCCATGAAAAGGGCTACGATGCAACCACCATTGATGACATCATTGAACAGTCCGGAACCTCCAAAGGAAGCTTCTACCATTATTACAGCGGCAAGGATGCCCTGCTGGCAACCCTTCCGGAGATCTTCGATGCGAAGTACGAAGAGGCCATCGGAACGCTGGACCCGGAGATGAACAGCTACGACAAGCTGCTGGAGCTCTGCTATATTGTTCATGATATGATCAATGAGGAGATCCCCATCGGGCTTCTGGCGTCCCTGTATTCCTCCCAGGTTGTCACCAAGGGGGACAAGCATCTTCTGGACCGCAACCGGTTCTATTACCGCATGGTGACGGAGCTGGTGGATGAAGGGCAGAGAAGAGGGCAGATCATCAGCACGATGCCCTACTACGAGATCGCCAGGATCTATTCCATGTGCGAGCGGGCCATCATCTACGATTACTGCATCAGCGACGGAAACTACAACCTGGGCGACTACACCAGGAAGGTGATGCCGATGCTGTTCGGCGCCGTAAGAGCGCAGGCGGCACAGGAGAACGGAGAATCATAAGATCCGGATGCCGGAGATGAGCGGGATGCTTTTCTCCGGCTTCTTTGCGTATAAAAAAGGAGCGTTTTCATCATGGCGGAAGATTACGGCTATATCAATATCGTCAACGCGACGGAGAATAACCTGAAGAATGTATCCCTGCGGATCCCGAAGAAGAAGATCACGGTATTTACCGGGGTTTCCGGCTCCGGAAAGTCTTCGCTGTGCCTGGATACGGTGGCGGCGGAATCGAGGAGAGAGCTGAACGCCACATTTCCCAGCTTCATCCAGCAGTTTCTGCCGAAGTACGGGAGACCTCATGTGGAGCGGGTGGAGAATCTGCCGGTCACCATCGTGATCGACCAGAAGAAGCCCTCCGGCAACACCCGGTCCACGGTGGGAACCTACACCGACATCTACGCCCTGTTAAGACTCCTGTTTTCCCGGGTGGGCCATCCCTTTGTCGGCTATTCCGATTCCTTTTCCTTCAATCACCCTGCCGGGAAATGCGAACGCTGCGACGGTCTGGGCGTGGTGACGGACCTGGATATTCACAAGCTGGTGGATTTCGACAAGTGCTTAAACGACGAGGACGTGATCCATTATCCCACCTTTACCACGGGGGCCTGGCGATGGAAGCGGTACGCCTACAGCGGCCTCTTTGACCTCAACAAAAAGATCAGGGACTACTCCGAGGAGGAACTGCAGATGTTCCTCTACTCGCCCCAGATACGACTGAAGAATCCGCCGTCCAACTGGCCGAAATCCGCAAAGTTCGAGGGCATTTACCCGCGGATGTACCGTTCCATCATCGGTACAAAGGAGGGGGAGAAGTTCAAGAATTACCTGGATAAGATGGTCAGCACCTTCACCTGTCCGGAATGCGGCGGGTCCCGGCTGAATGAAAAGATTCGCAGCTGCCGGATTAACGGGAAGAATATCGCCGAGGTCTGCGACATGCCGATTCCGGATGCCGCCGAGTTCGTGCGGGGAATTGAGGATCCGCTGGCGGTGGATATGAAGCGGGAGCTCTTAAAGAAGCTGAACTCCCTGATTGAGATTGGCCTTGGGTATCTGTGCCTTTCGAGAGGAACGGACACCCTGTCCGGCGGCGAGGCCCAGAGAATCAAGATTTCCCGCTACATCAATTCTCCGCTCACGGACATGATGTATGTGCTGGATGAGCCCAGCGTGGGCCTCCATTCCCGGGATATTCAGAATCTGAAGAATTCGCTGATCAAGCTGAAGGAACACGGCAATACGGTGCTGATCGTGGAACATCACCGGGAGGTTATTTCCATTGCGGATCATATCGTGGATATGGGACCGGCGGCGGGAATGAACGGCGGACAGGTCATGTTTGAGGGAAGCTACAAGGACCTGATGATGTCCAATACGCTGACGGGACGGATGCTCCGGGCGAGAACCCCCATGAAGATGAAGCACCGGACGCCCACCGGGTGGTACCGGATAGAGCACGCGAAGCTGCACAACCTGCAGGATGTCTCGGTGGATTTGCCGATGGGCTGCCTGACCGTGATCGCCGGCGTGGCAGGATCCGGCAAGAGCTCTCTCAGTGAGGATTTCATGGAGCATTATCCGGGACGGACCATCTCCATCCGGCAGAAGAATATCGGCATCAACCTCCGGTCCACGCCGGCCACCTATCTGGACATTGCGGATCCGATCCGGAACCTTTTTGCGAAGGCAAACCATGTGCCGGCGGCCCAGTTCAGCTTCAACTCCAAGGGCGGCTGCCCGGTCTGCGGCGGCAAGGGCATCATCGTGTCGGAGATGGCATATATGGATGCCATTGAGACCGTCTGCGAGGCCTGCCACGGAAGCCGGTACAATGACGAGACGCTGACTTACCGCTATCGGGGAAAGAACATCGCCGAGGTTATGGGAATGACCGTCAACCAGGCCTGCGAGTTCTTTAAAGACGAGCCCTTTGCCGGCCGTCTCCTGACGCTTAGGGAGGTGGGCCTGGGATATCTTCATCTGGAGCAGTCCATGACAACCCTCTCGGGCGGCGAGCTGCAGCGGGTGAAGCTGGCGGACAGCCTGGACGAGAGAGGGCAGGTGTTTGTCATCGACGAGCCGACGGACGGCCTCCATCTGGACGACATCCGGAAGCTGATGGGCGTGTTCAACCGAATGACCGACAACGGCAATACGCTGATCATTATTGAACACAGTCTGGATGTGATGAAAGAGGCGGATTACATCGTGGAGATGGGACCGGGCGGCGGTATCCACGGCGGGCAGCTCCTCTTTGCCGGTACGCCGGAGGAGATGCTCCGGTCGGAGCGGAGCGTGACCGCGCCCTATCTTCGGGATTCCCTGGTGGAGCGGGGATAACCGGATTCATTACGAAAGTATAACGAATTGCCGGCTCCACTTGACAGGGGCGTCCTCCGTGCTATAATGTGTTCAAAGATTAAGAAAATCAGAGAAAAATGAACATAAAGCAGGGAGGAACCCCATGAAAGATAATACAGAACGCAGGTCCGGATATAGGATGGACTATTTTACAATGCTTGTCCCGTTTGGCGCAATCCTGCTCATGTGCGTGTCATTTCTGGCCGCGCCGGAGCAGTCGAAGCATGTGCTGGACGGGATTCGCTTTGTCCTGGGAGACACCTTCGGCTCCTGGTATCTTCTGGTGGGCTTCGGCGGCTTCCTGCTGTCCCTGTATATGGCCTTCTCGAAGGTGGGAGAGGTAAAGCTGGGCGCGCCGGGAGAGAAACCCCAGTATTCGAACTTCGCCTGGGGCTCCATGATGTTTACCTCCGGTCTGGCGGCGGATATCCTGTTCTACTCCCTGTGTGAGTGGGTGCTTTACGCCCAGGATCCCCACCTGGCGGAGATGGGCAGCATCCAGGAGTGGTCCGGAACCTACGCCCTGTTCCACTGGGGACCGATTCCCTGGTGCTTCTATCTGGTGCTGGCGGTCGCCTTCGGCTATATGCTGCACGTCCGGGGCGTTACCAAGCAGAAGTACTCCGAGGCAGTGCGGCCCCTTCTGGGCAATGCCACCGACGGCTGGGCCGGAAGACTTATTGACCTTGTGGCGGTATTTGCCCTGCTGGCAGGCACGGCAACCACCTTCAGCCTGGCGACGCCGCTTCTGGCGCAGATCACCGCGGATCTGCTGCATGTACAGAACAGCCGCTTTATCACCATCGCCATCCTGGTTCTGACCTGTGTGGTCTACACCGTCTCGGTGGTGCGCGGCATGCACGGAATTCTGCACCTGGCGTCCATGTGCGTCTACCTGTTCCTGGGACTTCTGGCCTACGTGCTGATCTTCGGCGGAGAAACCGTCTATATCATCGAGACCGGTATTTCCTCCATCGGCCATCTGGCGCAGAACTTTATTGAATTATCCACCTTCACCGATCCGCTCCGGGAAACCTCCTTCCCGCAAAACTGGACCATGTTTTACTGGGCCTACTGGATGGTGTGGTGCGTGGCATCGCCCTTCTTTATCGGAAGCATTTCCCGGGGCAGAACCGTAAAACAGACGATCCTGGGAGGATACATCTGCGGACTGGGCGGAACCTTTACAAGTTTTATTATTCTGGGAAATTACAGCCTGGGACTCCAGGTGTTCGGAAAACTGGATGTTATGGGTATCTATGAGAAGTCGGGGGATCTCTACGCGACCATCTCGGAAATCCTCGCGACACTGCCGCTTGCGCCGATGGTTCTGGTGCTTCTGGCCATCACCATGATCGCCTTCTATGCCACCAGCTTTGATGCCATCGCCATGGTGGCGGCCTCCTATTCCTACCGGGAACTGCCTTCGGGACAGGAACCCCATGTGGGCATGCGGGTATTCTGGTCCATCGGCCTGATTCTGCTGCCCATCGCTCTGGTATTCAGCGAGAGCAGCATGGCGAATCTGCAGACGGTTTCCATTATCGCCGCATTCCCGGTATCCTTTATCATTATTCTGATCGTGGCCGCATTCTTTAAAGACGTTCGGCAAAAGGAGCGTTGACCTGCGGCATGCGGACGGCGATGCCGAACCGGGTCAGCTTGTCCGCGTAGCGAAGAAGCGTATTTTCGGAGACGGACTCCGCCGGATAATCCGGGTTGTGGTACAGCGTAAAGTAATCCCCGAATTTTTCCAGACTCACGGTGTCGAAATCGCAGAGGAAAACCTGCTGCACACCGTGGTCCTTCAGCAGCGTGCCAAAGGACATGGCGTCAAAGACGGAATCATTGATGCCGGGGATCACCGAGATCCGCACTGCGGTGTCGACGCCCGAGGCGACGGCGGTATCCAGATTTGCCAGAATGGTTACATTGGATACGCCGGTGTAGCGCACGTGCTTGGCGTCATTGTAGTGCTTCAGGTCAAGCATGACGTGATCGGAGTACCGGAGAACCCGGTCGAAATCCAGCTGCCGGAGAAAACCGGTGGTTTCAAAAAAGGTGCGGATTCCCTTCTCCCTGCAGGTTTTGAAAAGGTCGGAGGCAAAAGCGGCCTGTTCGTGGGTGCTGACGCCGGAGAGGAAGATGCCGCCGCCCTTCTGGTAGAGGTGGGCTTCGGCGAGAATCCTGCTGCGGGCTTCCGCAAAGGTGAACAGCTTATCCCGGAAGTGAAGCATCCGGGAGGGGCAGCTGTTCTCGCAGGTCCGGCAGAGACTGCAGGTGTCCGGATGATAGGTGAGAACATGGTCCTTAAAGACCAGACTTCCGGTGGGGCAGTTTCTTTCACAGAGATGGCAGTAGAGACAGTCTCTGCTGTCCCATTCAATCTCGGAGGGATGGGAATCGGGCATCGGATGGCTGCACCAGATGCAGCGCAGGGGACAGCCGTTGAAAAACACGACGGTGTAAAGGCCCGCTCCGTCCGGCAGGTAATCTTTTTGGATGCGGAAGATATCTGCTTTCATGAAAACCTCTAAAGCGTATTTTTGCGGTGACAGGGGATACGTTCATTCTAATGGGTCTGATCTTATATGAGGCCAAAAGCGATGTCAAGCGCGGCAAAGCTTTTTGGTCATTTTGCATTTTCCGGGGGGCTTTCCGGGCAGAAATTTTGGATGGCTTTTTTGGGAAAAACCCGGTGGAAAATGGTTGCGCAGGTTCTTAAAAAAGGATATGATTAATTCAGTGTCGGAAAACGTCTTTCCGTCACCTTATCGGCCCGGCCTATGCCGGGCGTTCTTCACCTTAAAACAAGTTTTGGCGCTCCGGCGCAGGAGAATATAGATGAGCACAGATGACAGAAGATATGCCTCCGGCAGGAATGGCCGGAGCGGGACTGCCAGGAGAAGCAGTTCCCAGACAGGAAGGACAAGAACCGGGGGAAATACGGCAAGGAGCACGAACAGAACGGCACCGGCCAGAAGTTCTTCCGGCAGCAGGAGAAGCGGCAGAAGAAGGAGAAGAAGCGGCAGGGACAGAGGCGCCCTGATGATGGGCCTGGTGCTGGCCGTACTGCTGATTGTGGCCGCAGCGCTTCTCTTCGGCCGCGGTAAAAAGGGCGGAGAGGATGTGACGGAGGCTGCCGTGGCGGAGGAGAGTACCGATGCATTCGGCGGCGACAGAATCTCCCAGGATGTATTTGTGGATTATTCGGCGATTGCCGGCGCAGGAGAGAATGCACAGCTGAATCTGTCCGGCATGACGCGCAGCGAGGCCGGAGAGGCCCTGAAGAGCAAGTATCAGTGGTCCCTGAAGGTGCTCAACAGCAACCCGAACCTTGATAAATTCGAGATGCCGAACATTCCCGAGACGGAGGACACCTCCAGCGAGACCGGCGCAGACGCGGAAGGTACCGTCTATGAGGTGACCGTGGACGACCCGCTGGCCGCCGTAAAGATTCGCCCGACTAAGAGCGAGTTTGCGGTGCCGGATGCGGTCGGAGGGGAGATTGACAGCCTGCTCGACCGGATTTTCCAGGATTATGAGAGCGGCGCTCTTCCGGTGAAGGAGGAGAGCGAGAGCACGGCGGCGGATTCCTCGGAGGCCCGCACGGCAGATTATACGCTGGTGCTTCCGGACTTTTC
>DMCD01000127.1:0-148 GCA_003445895.1 Lachnoclostridium sp.
TATCATACATGACGTTTAAGCTGGAGTTTCCGTAAATAATGATATTTTCCGGGGGTACTTCCATCATATCGGCCAGAAGCTGCTTTGCCTCGCTGATGCCGTCCAGAACACCGTAGTTCCGGCAGTCCGTACCATCCTCGCAGCGCAG
>DMCD01000127.1:267-2836 GCA_003445895.1 Lachnoclostridium sp.
GATGGCTTTCCTCTCGACATATCGAGATGAAGGTCTTTCTCCTGGAATTTATGATACTGCCTGGATAAATCTTTCCGGAGAGCGGCCAGTTCTTCATTGGTCATGTCTCTGTATGCTGTCATGCGTGAGACCTCCTTTTCTGTTACCCCAATTTTAATGATTTATTTATAATATCATCAATTAGACCGCGTTACAAGTTTTATTCTGTTGACGGCCGATTTTCCATGATTTATAATGTTGTCCTGCTAATCTGGAAAGGAATTACAATTATGTCTGATACACCCACCCGTGAAAATAAAATGGGCACCATGCCCATCCCGCAGCTTCTCATCTCCATGTCGCTGCCGATGATGATCTCCATGCTGGTCCAGGCTCTCTACAACATCGTAGACAGCATCTTCGTGGCCCAGATCAGCGAAAGCGCGCTGACCGCCGTATCTCTGGCCTTTCCGGTCCAGTCTCTGATGATCGCCGTCTCCGCCGGTACCTGCGTCGGTATGAATGCTCTCCTCTCCCGCTCTCTCGGAGAACGGAAACAGGAGATGGCGGACAAGACCGCCATGAACGGGGCATTCCTCGCCCTCATGGGCGCTCTCGCCTTTTTCCTGGTGGGTCTTCTTTTCGCCCGGCCCTATTTCTACAGCCAGACGGCGGGAAATACAGAGATTGCCGAGCTGGGCACCCAGTATCTCCGGATCGTCACCATGTGCTCCATCGGCATTTTTATGGAGATGTGCTTTGAGCGTATTATGCAGTCCACCGGACGCACCCTGCTCAGCATGTTCACCCAGCTGACCGGCGCCATATTCAACATCATTTTCGACCCGATCCTCATCTTCGGCCTCTTCGGCTTCCCCGCCCTCGGCATCCGGGGCGCAGCCATCGCCACGGTCCTCGGACAGTGCATTGCCGGAGCATTTGCCATTATTCTGAACCAGAAAAAGAATCCGGACGTACACCTCTCTCTTTCCGGCTTCCGTCCGGACGGGCATGTCATTAAGAATATTTACGTTGTGGGTATTCCCAGCATCGTCATGCAGTCCATCGTGTCCGTCATGACCTTCGGGCTGAACAAGATTCTGATAACGTTCTCCGAGACGGCCGTCTCCGTGCTGGGCGTATACTTCAAGCTGCAGAGCTTTGTATTCATGCCGGTCTTCGGCCTGAACAACGGCTTTATCCCCATCGTCGCCTACAACTACGGCGCCCGGAACAAGAAGCGCATCATGGAGACCATCCGGGTCGGCGTCACCATCGCCGTTGTCATCATGCTGGCCGGCCTTGCCGTCTTCCATTTGTATACCAGAGAACTGCTGCTTCTCTTCAACGCATCGGATCACATGCTGGAGATTGGTATCCCGGCCCTGCGCATCATCAGCTTAAGCTTCGTGTTCGCCGGCTACTGCATCATCCTGGGCTCCGCTTTCCAGGCCCTGGGCAATGGGGTCTACAGCCTGATCAACTCGGTCTGCCGGCAGCTTCTCTGCATTCTGCCGCTGGCCTGGCTGTTCGCCCGCCTCTGGGGGCTTCAGGCCCTGTGGTATTCCTGGCTCGTGGCCGAGCTCATCTCGGTGACGCTGTCGACGATACTGTTCCGGAAGATATATAAGAAGAAGTTGGAGAATCTGTAAGAATACGAGGACTCCCCCCTATGAAAGCGCCTTCGGGCACGCTTTCTACGGGGGGAGTCCTCTTTTTTAGTGTATGCTTCCAAACCTTCTCATAAAGAGGCCTGTTTTGTCATTGTCTGCTTCCACGCTTTTGAGAGGGAGGCCTCTTTTCCTTGTTTCTTCTGCTTCATCCTTCTCCGGGTGGGGAGAGCTGAGCTTCGTTTTTATCTATCACAGGATCAGGGTCTGCCGGATTCGGTCGGCGAAGCTTTCGATTCGCGCTTGGATTCCCGGCAGTCGTACGGCGGTGCCGGGGTCGTTGGCCGTCTCCAGCATGGCAAAGCGCCCCGGGAGATAGAAGTTTTTGTTCATGTTCATGGCGGAGATCAGCTGTCTTGCGATGGTGTCGTTGCCGGAATAGCCCGATACAATGATGGCAAAGACAGCCTTGTCGTAGAACTGGCGGATGCGGTAGAGCGCCGTCAGCCGGTTGATGAAGGCGGTCATGTTGGCCGAGATGGCATCGTTGTAATTCGGGCAGATCATGACGACGGCGTCGGCTTCCCGCACCGCGGGATAGACGTCTTCCACGATGACTCCGCCGTAGAAGCAGCTCTCCTGCTCGCCGAAATGCCGGCAGGCATTGAAGCTGCAGCCGGAGCAGTCATAGAGGGTTCCGTTCCGGAGGCCGATCTCCCGGATATCCGGGTTTTCTCTGCCCTCTTCTTCCTGCAGAAGCTTTTCCTTCACGGCGCTCCACAGCGCGTAGGTGTTGCTGGTCCGGTGGCTGGATGCGTGCAGCGCCAGGATCTTCGGGTTCTTCTTCCGGTATCCGGAAAATGTCTCCGCCGATTCCACCAGCTTTCTCGCGCTGTCCTTATAGGCCTCCATCAGGTCATCGGTGCCCAGGTTCATGGCCGCCACCCGGAAGTTCAGAAGACTGCCGGTTCCTTCCACCA
>DMCD01000247.1 GCA_003445895.1 Lachnoclostridium sp.
ACAGGATTCCGTTCAGGCGCGAGAGTACCTCGTTGGTTTCGGCGGCGCCTCCCCAGGAAAAGTCTCCCAGGATCACCACCTCGTCCCGGGGTCTTACCTTCTCGTTCCATTTCCGGATCATATATTCGTTTGAAGCCGTGACATCGGTAAATCCGCGGCAGTCCATGAGGTCATTCAGTTTATCGTGGAAAAAGTGACAGTCGGCGATATAGTAGCGCATGAGAGTTCCTCCGGTATGAGCAGGGCGGTGAAGAGACCGCCTCATGTTCCTTATGATACCACATTTTATCGCAGCGGGAGAAGACCTCCGGCTCTAAAGAGATAAATGTTAACCAAAGTTTTAAAACAGGTTGACATATCCGGAAGCAGGTGGTAACATACCATCATGCAGGGAAGAACGGTGAGAACGTTCCTACCGGCGGTTATGAAAAAAGGGGAGGAAACAAATTCCATGAAGATTAACACAAAGAGTCTTGTCATCTGTGCCATGTTTGCGGCGCTGACATGTGCGGTGGCGCCCATCTCCATTCCGCTTCCGGGCGGCGTTCCCATCACGCTGCAGCAGGTATCCGTCATGCTGGCGGGGCTTCTTCTGGGAGCAAAGCTGGGGGCACTCAGTCAGCTGGTCTACGTTCTGCTCGGCGCCTTCGGCCTGCCGGTATTTGCGGGCTTCCACGGCGGCATGGGCAGCATTCTCGGACCGTCCGGCGGATTCCTGGTCGGTTATCCGTTCCTGGCGGCTGTCTGCGGCCTTATCTACTGGAAGTGGGGAAGACAGAGGAGCGGCGCTGCAAAGTACGGCGTAATGGCGCTGGCCATGGTTCTCGGCAATGCATTGCTCTATGTATTCGGCCTCGGATGGTTTATGCATGTGACCGGCAATACCCTGGGACAGGCCATGGTGCTGTGCATGCTGCCGTTTATTCCCGGCGATGTGCTTAAGATGGTGGCCGTAGGCGTCATTGTTCCGCAGCTGGAGAGAGCACTCCGCTCCGTGAATCTGGAGGCATTTGCCTGATAAAGACGGCATATCGGGAGTAGGACAGAATGGAAGAAACAAAGGACAGGGAGTATCTGGAGCAAGTCATCGGCACCGACTTCGGGGGGAGAACGGTGCGGGAATATCTGAAAGAAAAACTCCATTTTTCCGAACGGCTGATTGCGCGCATGAAATACCGGAAGGACGGCATTCTTCTCAATGGAGTGCGCTGCCGTACGACGGCTGTCCTCACGGACGGCGACAGGCTGAGACTTTCGGTCAGAGACCCGGAGAGCTCATCGGTGATCTGGATGAGACCGGAGGTTATCCTTGAACTGAATATTCTGTATGAAGATGCGGATCTTCTCGTGATCTTCAAACCGGAGGGGATGGTGTGCCACCCCTCCTTTGGTCATTTCCGGGACAGTCTCGCCAACCACGCCGCCTGTTATCTGGGGTGGGAAGGGACGTCCAGGGAGCTTCACCTGATCGGCCGCCTTGACAGGGACACCTGCGGGCTGGTTACGGTCGCAAAAAATGCCCAGGCTGCGGCGGACCTGTTCCGCCAGCAGAAGGAGGGCACCTACCTAAAGACCTACACGGTGCTGGCCGAGGGTATATTCCGGGAGAAGCAGGGGGTGGTTGACCTTCCGCTGGAGCCGGTGCCGGGCGTATTTATGCTGCGGAGAACGTCGTCTGAGGGAAAGCCCTGCAGAACCTTCTATGAGGTGCTCGGGGAAAAGGGAAACCGGACCCTTCTTCAGTGCAGGCTGGAACACGGGAGAACCCACCAGATCCGGGTACACATGGCATCCATCGGACATCCGCTGGCAGGGGATCTTCTGTACGGCCCCGGCGGTGCGTTTGAGGAGTACAAAAGGACCGGCAATCCGGCAGATATCCGCCGCATGAATCAGGCGGGAAGCGGGAGAGAGCCGCTGGGGCTCTGCGCCTCCGGGCTTTCGTTCCGGCAGCCCTTTACGGGGGAAGAGCTGCGTTTTCAGGCAAAGCTTCCGTCCTGGGCACGGAATGATTGACAGCATCAGAACATATGTTTGATTTATATCGGAAAATGTGATAAAATCGTAAGCAGGCGTTCTTTGACGAAGCCTGCTTTTTATACTATTATGAATAAGATATGGTAAGAAACGAATAAGAGAAGTATAAGAAACGAAAAGGATTCGGAGGAGTTTTCATGGCAGCAGCGAAATATGATGCGAACAGCATTACCGTCCTGGAAGGACTGGAGGCAGTCCGCAGACGACCCGGCATGTATATCGGAAGTCTCGGAAGCCGGGGACTCAACCACCTGATCTACGAGATCGTGGATAATTCGGTGGATGAGCATCTGGCAGGCGAGTGCACCACCATCTGGGTCACCCTGGAGGCGGACGGTTCCTGCACCGTGAAGGACAACGGGCGCGGCATACCGGTAGAGATGCACAAGAAGGGCGTGTCCGCGGAGCGTGTGGTTCTGTCTACGCTGCATGCCGGCGGTAAGTTTGACCACGATTCCTATAAGACCAGCGGCGGCCTGCACGGCGTCGGTTCCTCGGTGGTGAATGCTCTTTCCAGTAAGCTGGATATCACCATCTGCCGGGGCGGGCTGATGTATCATGACGCCTACGAGAAGGGCGTGCCCACAGTAAAGCTGGAAAAGGGACTTCTGCCGGTGATGGGGAAAACCAGAGAGCGGGGGACAACCATCAATTTCCTGCCGGATGATACTATCTTTGAAAAGACCTATTTTAAGGCAGAGTGGCTGAAGAGCCGCCTGCATGAGATTGCCTATCTCAACCCGGGACTCACCATCATTTACCGCAATAAGCGGAAGAATGAGGATGAGACCGTAGAATTCCACGAGCCCGGCGGCATCACCGCCTATGTGGAGGAGATCAGCCGGGGGAAAGAAGCGGTCAGCCCGCCGGTATATTTCCGGGGAGAGAGCGATGACATCGAGGTGGAGTGTGTCTTCCGCTTCGTGAATGAATTTGAAGAGAATCTCCTGGGCTTCTGCAACAATATCGCCACGGCGGAGGGCGGAACCCATCTGGTCGGGTTTAAGACCCGGTTCACCCAGCTCATCAATTCCTATGCCAGGGAGCTGGGAATCCTGAAGGAGAAGGATACGAACTTCACCGGCGCGGACACAAGAAACGGCATGATCGCCGTGGTTGCCGTAAAACATCCGGACCCGGTATTTGAAGGACAGACCAAGACAAAGCTGGCAAGCGCCGACGCCGCAAAGGCGGTGGCCTCCGTAACCGGAGACGAGCTGACCCTGTTCTTTGACCGGAACCTGGAGACGCTGAAGAATATTATCAGCTGCGCGGAATCCTCGGCAAAGATCCGCAAGAGCGCCGAGAAGGCGAAAACCAACATGCTCTCCAAGCCGAAGTTTTCCTTTGACAGCAACGGAAAGCTGGCCAACTGCGAGTCGAGAGATGCCGCAAAGTGTGAGATTTTCATCGTCGAGGGTGATTCCGCCGGCGGTTCCGCCAAGATGGGCAGAAACCGCCAGTTCCAGGCGATCCTTCCCATCCGCGGAAAGATCCTGAACGTGGAGAAGGCCCCCATCGACAAGGTGCTGGCCAACGCGGAGATCAAGACCATGATCAATGCCTTCGGCTGCGGTTTCTCGGAGGGCTACGGCAACGATTTTGATATCACGAAGCTCCGGTATGACAAGATTGTGCTGATGACGGATGCGGATGTGGACGGAAGCCACATCGACACCCTGCTGCTGACCTTCCTGTATCGCTTTATGCCGGACCTCATCCGGGAGGGACATGTCTATATCGCCATGCCGCCCCTTTATAAGGTGGTCCCGAAGAAGGGCGAAGGAGAGTATCTCTACGACGATATGGCGCTGGAGCAGTACCGCCGGGAGCACAAGGGGGATTTCACCCTGCAGCGGTTCAAGGGACTGGGCGAGATGGACCCGGATCAGCTGTGGGAAACTACCCTGAATCCCGAAAACCGGGTGCTGAAACGGGTGGAGATCGAGGACGGCCGCATGGCCTCCGAGGTTACCGAGATGCTGATGGGAAGCGATGTGCCGCCGCGCAGAAACTTTATTCACGACCACGCGGATGAGGCGGAGATCGACGCGTAAGACGGGGGAAGTATGGCAGAGAAGATTATCACAACGGAATATTCGGAGGAAATGCAGCGCAGCTATCTGAATTATTCCATGAGCGTTATCACCGCCCGGGCGATCCCTGATGCCCGGGACGGCTTAAAGCCGGTGCAGCGCCGGGTTCTGTATGACATGGACCGCCTGCGCCTGGACTATGACAAGCCCCACAGGAAGTCGGCCCGTATCGTCGGCGATACCATGG
>DMCD01000216.1:0-4374 GCA_003445895.1 Lachnoclostridium sp.
TCCCCCTCTTCCATGGCCAGCATCTGCTTCATATGAAGCACCTGGGCGTCGTAAAGCCGCTTCTGGTCCGCCTCCATGGCGGAATACCGCACTTCCTCCAGCTTCTCCGGCAGGTCTTTCAGCACATCCTTCTTAAACCGGCGCAAAATGAAGGGCGAAATCATTTTCCCAAGGTGTTCCCGCACCAGCTCGTCCTCGTCCTTCACAATCGGACTCTCGAACTGACGCCGGAAGTCCTCATAGCTGTATAGAAATCCGGGCATCAGATAATCGAAGATGCTCCAGAGCTCGGAGAGCCGGTTCTCGATGGGCGTTCCGGTCAGCGCAAAGCGGACCTCGCTCCGCACAAGCTTCACCGCCCTGGCGGCGGCCGTCGTGTGGTTCTTGATAAACTGGGCCTCGTCGATAACCTCATACCGGAAGGAGAGGCCCTCATAGCGGTCGATATCCCGCTTTAAGAGGTCGTAGGAGGTGATGAGCACCTCCGCATCCTGCAGGTTTTCCAGAAGGTCTGCCCGTTCTTCCTGGGTCCCGGTTATAAGGAGCGTCTTAAGCTTCGGCGCAAAGCGATTAATCTCCGCGCTCCAGTTGTAGACCAGAGACGCCGGCGCCACAATCAGTGTTCTCTCCGGCGCGCCTTCCGTCATCCCGGCCCGCTCCCGCTCTTCTCTCTCCGCTTCCAGAAGGGCGATGACCTGCACGGTCTTTCCCAGACCCATCTCATCGGCCAGGATTCCGCCGAAGCCCGCCGAGGCCAGGGTTCTCAGCCACCGGTAGCCCACCTTCTGGTACTTCCGGAGGACACCGGTTAAGGCCTCCGGGATGGCAAAATCCGCATCCTGCACGTTCCGGAAGGACCGGACCATGGCCTTGAACCGGATATCCCTGGTGGTATAGAGGTCCTCCGACTGCTGCAGCATTTTATCCAGATAGAGAGTCCGGTACGCCGGAAGGTGCATTTTCCCCCGGACAAATTCCGCCGGACTCATCCGAAGGCCCTCCATCAGGTCCTCCAGCTCCTCGATGCTGTTGTCGCGCAGCGCAATGAAATCTCCGCTCTTTAAGCGGTAGAACCGCTTTTTCCGGTGATAATTCGAGAGAACCTCCAGCATCTCCTCCTCGGAAAGGTCGCTCCCGGCGATATCCAGCTCCAGCAGGTTTCCCGCAAGACTTACGCCCACCGAAACTCTGGGCCGCCTTCGGATATGAATTCTCCGGAAGGTATCTGTCAGCTGCACCTCGCCGGCCAGAAGCAGGCGGTCCAGCCCCTCCTCCAGAAGAAGGTAGATGAGGTCTTCTCTTGCTCCCGTGGAAAAGGCAAGCTCGTCCTCCGTCTCCTCCGGGAAGTACTCCCGGACCAGGGATAGGGCCTTCTTCCGGCGCTCGGTCAGCTCCTCTTCGCCCGGCAGAATCTCTTCCTCCGTCTCCCCCAGAACCGCGCACAGCCGGCAGGAGGCCTCGCTTCCCGCCGCATCCAGATAAAACCGGAAGGATTCCCTCGGCGGAAGGAGCATAAGAATCTCCTCCTCTTCGGGGACAGATACCTCAGCGAACCGCCGGAGCAGCGGAAGGACGTCATACATGAAGGATTCCAGGTGCTTTCTGCCGATCCGGACCCGCACATGCCCCTCCTCCGCGCTTTCTGCGAGCGGATGGACCGCCTCCGCAAAGGAGAAAGGTACCCGGTTCAGGTGCTCTTCATCCAGCCAGTAGATATAATTCCGGCCCTCCTGAAACTCCGGAAGGACGCCGGAAAGCTCCAGACCGTGCACAAGCCCTGCCGTGTCCCTGAGGACCTCCGCCTGAAAGTACAGCTCCGGCATCCGGTCCCGGCAGGAAAGCATCACCTTCGGGCTTCTCTCTTCCTTATATTCCAGGACTTTCCCGCGGACCATATCATAGAACCGGTCCAGCCGCTCCCCGTAGAGGGGCAGGGTTTCTCCGAGAAGCTCGGTGAATACGATATTTTTTAAGCCATGCCCCCGCTGTCTTATGTCCATGAACGCATCTTTTAACAGTTCCCAGACATCGCGGGAGTTTTCCGCCAGCTTCTCTTCCCCCAGGGCAAATACCGTCGCCTGCCCGAACTGCATGCTGCCGCCGGAAAGCATCTTTTCGGCGAATTCCTCCAGCGAGTGGATCCGGTACATCCGGCCTTCCCCGACCTTAAAGACTGCCTCCAGCTCCCGGCTTCCGGCCTTCTTCACAAGGCCTGCCGAAAGCTGCAGTGGCCGGTGAACCCGCAGTCCCAGGATCTCCTGCCGAAGCTCCGAGGGCTCCTCCGGTCTTTCGAGAATCCGGCCCATCTCCTGCAGAAGCCGCTCTCCGGCCTCGCTGGTGGCATCTCCCGGATTCTTCTCCAGGATATACTGGCCAATCAGATACAGAAGGGCCGCCTCGTGCTCGCAGTAGTCCTTCGCCCCGCTTCCGGCATAGTGGGGTCCGGGACACCCCGGGCAGCCGCAGCGGAGAAGCTCCACCCGGCTCTGGGAAAGGGAGGCCCGGATACGGACGCCTGCCTCTCCTGCTGCATCCTCTGCCTCCAGCCTTCTTCCTGCCGGCCGTCCCGTCCGGATCTCTCCTGTGACATAGCCCTCGGTCACCGGCGTTTTCCTGGAACCCGCAAAGGAGGAGGGCTGAAAACGGAATTCTCTGAGCGCCACGGCCCCGCTTCTCGCCAGGGCTTTCCCCCGCTCCCAGACGGACTGCCTTATCTGCAGCTGCCGCAGCATCTCCGGAAAGTCAAAGTAATGGTAGGTGTCCGCATAGTCCTTTTCTATCCGCGCAATCTCTGTCTCCGGCACCGCCGCATCCTTCCAGATGCTGTGATCCTGGGCCGAAACCTCCGCAGCCGTCTGATACTCCCCGGCTTCCACGGCAAATAAAAGGGCCGCCATGTGCTTGCAGAAGTTTCCCTCCCTTGCGTGGGGGCAGCTGCATCCCAGACTGGAAAGGGCCCCGGACGGCAGGAATTTCGCCGTCACGGCGTAATTCTCCGTCCCCCGGACCACGCCGGCGTATTCACTGTCCTTTTTTGTCACGCGAAAAACACGGCCTAAGCGGTAGTAGTCCCGGCCGCGGGTAAGTATTGCCGATTCAAAGAGATATTTCCAGCGCATAAACCATTCCTCCGAATGATCTATTGTACCACAAAACAGAGGTAAAATCATCCGAAGGCATATGGGTAAAATCATCTTGACTGCACTGGACAAAACATTTAATATTTATGGAGGTTTATCGACCATTATGAAAGGGGAAAGAAATGAACGTACCTAAACTTAAAATCGGCGAAGAAGCCATCTTTGACGCCACTGTCCTCGGCACGCCGCGATTCATTATTCTCGGCGTCCAGCACATGTTTGCCATGTTCGGCTCCACCGTGCTGGTTCCGCTGCTGACAGGCTTAAGCGTCTCCACCACCCTGCTTTTTGCCGGTCTCGGAACACTGCTGTTCCACCTGGTATCGAAGAAGAAGGTTCCCGCATTCCTCGGTTCTTCCTTCGCCTTCCTTGCCGGATATATGACCATCGCCCCGAACGGTGAACCGGAGCTTCTGCCCTACGCCTGCTTCGGTGTGGCCTGTGCCGGACTGGTTTACCTGATCCTGGCCTTTTTCTTCAAGACCTTCGGCGCCAACAAGGTTATGCGCTACTTCCCGCCGATTGTCACCGGACCCATCATCATCGCCATCGGCTTAAACCTGTCCCAGTCAGCGATTAACAGCTGCTCCACCAACTGGTTTATCGCCCTGGTAGCCATCATCATCATCGTCGCCTGCAACATCTGGGGCAAGGGCATGATTAAGATCATCCCCATCCTGATGGGCGTCATCGGCTCCTACCTGGTGGCAGCCGTGACCGGAAACATCGACTTCACTCCGGTACTGGAAGCACCCTGGGTCGGACTTCCCCTTACCTATGAGCGTACCGTGTTCGCGCTGTTTACCGGCGGAAACCTGGACAAGTCGCTGCTTATCACCTCCGTGATCACCATCGCACCGATCGCATTTGCCACTATGATGGAGCACATCGGCGATATCTCCGCCATCTCCTCCACCGTCGGCATCAACTTTATCCGTGACCCCGGCCTGCACCGCACCCTCATCGGTGACGGTCTCGCCACCACCGTGGCCTCCCTGTTCGGCGCACCGGCCAACACCACCTACGGCGAGAACACCGGCGTGCTGACACTGACCCGCGTTTATGACCCGCGCGTCATCCGTCTGGCTGCCTGCTTCGCCATCCTGATGTCCTTCTGCCCGAAGTTCTCGGCCATCATCGAGATTATGCCGAGCTCCATCGTCGGAGGCATTTCCCTGGTGCTGTACGGCATGATTTCCGCCGTCGGTATCCGCAACATCGTGGAGACCAAGAC
>DMCD01000216.1:4464-5031 GCA_003445895.1 Lachnoclostridium sp.
CATCGCCGCCCTCATCCTGGTGCTGTCCATCGGCATCAACTACTCCGAGGCCGGCTCTGTCGGCTTCAATGTGGGCGACATCCACATCGCCTTCTCCGGTCTCGCAACCGGTTCTCTGGTAGGTATCTTCCTGAACGCTATCCTGCCGGGCAAGGACTACCGGTTTGAGAACGACGAGCCCAACAAGACCGGCGTGGACCTGGAAGTCAGCCAGGGCAAGAGCCTGAAATAACAAATAACCGGTAATACGGGAATAACAAAACCCGGCGGACTGCTTTCCTCAAAAAGGAAGACAGCCCGCCGGGCTTTTTCTATGTTTTTCTATGTTTTTCTATGTTTTTCTGTGCTTTTCCTGCACTTTTCTATGCTGTTTCTGTGCTTTACTTCTCATCCTCACCGGGCTTTCCCCAGAAGAAGGTGGCCACTGTTCCCGGGCCGGTATGGGCCCCGATGGTGCTGCCGATGGAGGAAATATGAATCTTCCCCTTTGTCCCGGGGAACCGCTCTTCGATAAGGGCTGCCACCGCCTCCGCATCTGTCCGGCACTCGGAATGACTGATAAAGACC
>DMCD01000099.1 GCA_003445895.1 Lachnoclostridium sp.
GGCGTCTTAATCTCAAAATGATTCAACAGGCCCAGCGTATGCCGGGTATCCTCCGCCGCAATCAGGTCCGCTTCCTTAAGCGTCCGGAGCACCCGGTACGTGATGTCCTCCAGATTGCCGATGGGCGTCGCACAAAGAAACAGTTTTCCCGCCATGTCATTCTCCCCTTTAGTATCCGTAGATATCATAAATCTCGTCCGTATAAACTCCCGGCTCCTTATACACGATGATGGGCTTTTCCAGCTTCACCATCGGCTTTCCGCCCCGGACCGCCTCGATGAGCACCATATTGGCCTCCCGGTCGATATAGGGGTGGACAAACTTCATCCGCTTCGGCTCCAGCTTATGGGCCGTGAGGGCCGTGATAATCTCCGTCAGCCGGTGGGGCCGGTGCACCATATAGAACCGCCCGCCGGGCCGAAGACACGATGCCGCCTCCCGCACCACGTCCTCCAGCGTGCAGCACACCTCATGGCGGGCGATGGCCTTCCGCATATCCGGGTTCTTCAGTCCATGGCTGTCGTTCATGTAGGGCGGATTGGAGGTCACGACATCAAAGGAGGCCGCGCCGAATAACCGGCTCGCCTCCTTCAGATCTCCGCAGACGATGTTCACTTTTTCCTCCAGGTGATTGAGGCGGACACTCCGGTCTGCCATCTCTGCCATCTCTTCCTGGATCTCCAGTCCGGTGAAATGCTCTCCCTCTGTCTTTGCCTCCATCAGGATGGGAATAATGCCTGTCCCCGTTCCCAGGTCCAGAACCTTCTCCCCCGCATCGGCCCGGGCAAATCCCGACAGCAGCACTGCATCCATCCCGAAGCAGAATCCCTTCTTCTTCTGGATGATCCGGTAGCCGTTCCGCTGCAGGTCGTCGACCCGCTCATCGTCCTTAATTATCATTGAGTTTGGACTTTCCTTCTTTTTTCTCCAGGGCCTCCAGATGCCGGAGCTCCGGATCCCCGTCCTTGTGACGGTCCCTCTTCCGGCGCGGCTTGAACTTCAGCTGAGAAGTCTTATATTCCCGGATCTCCTTCTCGTCGTCATCGGTATTTACCAGAATCTTGACCATCTGACGGAGCACGCTCACGCTGTGGACCTGACCCTTGGTACCGTCCTCCGCCGTCACGAAGTCGCCCACATTCGGCAGCTTGCTGTTCAGGTACTCATAGGTGTCCTCTTCATTCTTCAGGCAGCACATGAGTCTTCCGCAGACGCCGGAAATCTTGCTGGGATTTAAGGACAGGTTCTGCTCCTTGGCCATCTTGATGGATACCGGAACAAACTCGGTCAGGTAGGAATGGCAGCACAGGGGCCGTCCGCAGGAACCGATGCCGCCCAGGATCTTGGTCTCGTCCCGGACGCCGATCTGCCGAAGCTCGATTCTGGTCTTGAACACGCCGGCCAGGTCCTTCACCAGCTCGCGGAAATCCACGCGGCCGTCCGCCGTGAAATAGAACAGGATCTTGTTGTTGTCGAAGGTATACTCCACGTCGATGAGCTTCATCTCCAGCTCATGCTTCGCGATCTTCTCCTGGCAGATCCGGTAGGCCTCCTTCGCCTTCTCCCGGTTCTTCTTCTGAATCTCCTCATCCGCCGGCGTCGCCATGCGGATGACCTGCTTCAGCGGGGGAATCACCTTCTCTTCCTCCACCTCCCGGTTTCCGAGCACCACCTTACCGTACTCGATGCCCCGGGCGGTCTCCACAATCACCCGGTCCCCGGTCTTAATCTCCAGCTCCCCCGGCGAGAAATAGTAAATCTTTCCCGCACTGCGGAACCGGACTCCGATTACCTTTATCATTGAATCAGTTCTCCTTCATTTCTGCCCTCGATCAAAGATCGAGGGAGCCCGTCGCGGCTTAGAGCGACTTCAGGGGAATCCTTCAGGATTCCTTCATTGTCATTAACATCAGCTCAAGCGTAAGCTCCTTGTTGACATTGGCCATCAGGCGCACCTTCGCCTTGTCGATGGCCTCCAGGACCTGCTCAAGTCCCTGGTAGGACGACTGGGAACAGATCCGGCTGACCGCCGAGTATTCACTCTTGAAGGTCAGGCCGTTCATATCCTTCGTCACCTTGAACATCAGGACATCCCGGTACCAGAGCTGCATCAGGTCCAGAACCTCCTGCAGGTTCGGATAATCACTCACCAGGTGCCGGACGCAGTCCAGCATCTGCCCCGTATCCATCTGGTGGATTCCCTTCAGGATATTCAGGATATCCCGGATCATATCGCCGAAGGCGTCCGAGGCCGCAATATCCAGGGCCCGCCCCAGAATTCCCCGGGAAAAGGCCGCGTACACGTCCGCCCTGTCCTGGGCCACGCCGAACTTGCGCACCAGATAGTCGCTGACCAGCTGATCCTGCAGCGGCCACAGCTTCAGCTGGATGCACCGGGACAGGATGGTGGGCAGAAACAGCTCCTGGTTTGTGGTCAGAAGCATGATAATCGCGTATTCCGGCGGTTCCTCGATGGTCTTTAAGAGGGCGTTCTGCGCCTGGACCGTCATCTTCTCCGCCTCGTCAATAATATAGAGCTTCCATGCACTGCTGTATGGTTTAATGCCGATGGTATTGTTCACCTGTTCCCGGATATCGTCCACACCGATGGAGGCGGGCTTCTCATGGGTCACCCAGATGACGTCCGGATGATTCTCCGAGAGCAGCTGCTTGCAGGCGTGACATTCCATGCAGGGATTCTCGCCGCCCTTCTCGCAGAACAGCGTCATGGCAAATGCTCTCGCCATGGTCTTCTTGCCGATTCCCCGCTCTCCCGACAGAATATAAGCGTGGGAAATTCTCCGGTACCGGATTGCCTTCTGGAGATGGTCTCTGACCAGCTCATGTCCGAGAATGTCCTGAAATCCTGCCATAGAGTCTCCTTTCAGAATGCCGTAGTTTAAGTATCTTTAAATTATACCATATCTGACGGTATTTTCCAATGCGGCCAGACAATCTTCAAGGTTCTCGTTGCGGTATCTGCGGGCAATTCCCGCCTCTGCCAGGTTCTCCTCGGAGAAATCTTCTTCGTCGGCGAGAAACCGTCTGCAGACCTCCGCATAGCGGGGATGCTCCTGCTTCCGCTCCCTCTTCAGGGACCGCTCCAGACGGTCGCCGTCATCGGCCTCCACATAGAGGGGAATCAGCCGGTCGCTGCCGAAGTAGGTCCGCAGGGCCAGATAGGACTCCAACGTACCGATCATGAGAAGGTTTTCCTCCCGGTCCATGCTGCCGTCATCCACCGTCGCATAGGTCCAGGGACCGGCCACGGTCTCGTAGGTGCGGGATTCGATCACCTTTCCGGCGGCCGCAAAGTCTGCCAACTCAGCCTCGTCGGTAAAATGATACTCCCGGCCCTCCTGCTCCCCCTCCCGCATGGGGCGGGTCGTATAGAGCACCACAGTCCCAAGCTCCGGGCAGTCCGCAAGAAGCCGCTTGTACAGGGTATCCTTCCCCACGGCACTTTTTCCCATCAGATAAAATATCTTTCCCATCTTTTTCTTCCTTTACCTGGACCTCATCACGATCGGATGGGCAGGCTAAAGATGCCCATCCGATGCGAAACGGGCATCTCGCGGCACAGCCGCTCGATGTCCGTTGGCCGGAAATTGTCCGCTCGTGCAAGCACGGCTGCCACTTTCCGGCCTTATCGCTCAAGAACCGGCAGAAGGATGTTCTCCTTCTCCTGCCGGACCCCTTCCAGACCAAGGCCCAGCTTCGCATTTTCCAGGAGGCTCTCTGCGTGGGCTTTCTTTATCCGGTCTCCCGGAAGAAGCATCGGCACCCCCGGCGGGTACAGCATCACAAAATCTCCGCAGATCCGTCCTGCTGCCCGGTCCGCAGAAACATACTCCTTCGGCATATTCCAGGCACGGGCAAGCTCCATGGCATGCTCATTCTCCGACACGGCCGGCACCTGCACCGGCGCCCTTCTTCCATCCTCCGATACTGCGCAAAGTCCTGCGTCGATCTCAACGAGCGCTTCCGCAAGGCGGTGCATGCCCTCCTCCGTGTCCATCAGGGTGGTCATGGCAATGAGATAATCCCGGGCGGCCATCTCTGTCTCAAGATAATACCGCGACCGCAGCAGGTCCGCAAGACCCTTTCCGGTCAACCCGGTGCGCTTATCCGGAAACAGCACCAGTTTAGAGGGATCTTGACCCTCGCCGGAAAGAAGACGGATATGCGTAAGCTCCCCCAGTCTCCCCCGGAGCGCACCAAGATTCTTTTCATACGCCTCCATGGCCTTCTTTCCTTCGCCGCTTCCCATAAAGCGGATGCAGGCGTCAATGGAGGCCATCAGAATATAGGAAGGGCTGGAGGACTCATACACTTTAAGCCACCGCGTAAGCGTCTCCGGCGAAAAATACTTCTCCCCGCCCCGCCCCAGATGGAGCACCGCCGTCTGGGTGAGGGACGGCAGCGTCTTGTGCACGCTCTGCACCGCGATATCCGCGCCGCAGGCTATGGCACTCTCTCCGAATCCTGTTCCGAAGGGCAGATGGGCCCCGTGGGCCTCATCCACAAGCAGAGGGATCCCATGGCTGTGTGAAATCTCCGCAATCCGGCGAATATCCGACAGCACCCCCTCATAGGTGGGAGAGGTCAGATACACGGCCCGGATTTTTCTTCCTTCCCTGCCGGCATCCTCCGAAAGGATTCTCTCCACATCCTCCGGACAGACCCTGCCGGCAATCCCGTATTCCGGAAGCAGGGGTACGGGCAGAAACACCGGGGAAAGCCCCCGCAGCGCCAGTCCGTGAAAGGCGGACCGGTGACTGTTTTCCGCCATGAGAATCCGCTCCCCCGGGAGGGCCACCGCCGAGATGGCCGCAAGAATTCCGGCGGTGGAGCCATTTACCAGAAACCAGGTTCGCTCCGCGCCGTAAATCTCTGCCGCATTCTCCATGGCATCCCGCAGAATTCCCTCCGCGTGATGGAGATTGTCAAATCCCTCGATTTCCGTAATATCCACAGAAAATGGGCTGGAAAAACCTTCCGCCCATTTTCCGTTTCGCTTATGTCCGGGCATATGAAAGGAATACATGCCGCTTTCTGCGTATGCCCGCAGTTCTTCCTGCAAAGATTGTTTATTCTTCATAAATTCAGCGCACCATATAGCGCCACAGCATATAGAATACGGCCGCGATCAGGAGGAGGCTGAGCAGTGCCAGAAGTACCCGGATTCCCATCGCCGCGTAATTGTACCATGACATCTTTTCCGCCGCATGGCGGTCACTGTACAGACCCGTACGGTTCTCCACCCGGATCCATACGCCGGCAGCCCGCTCCTCCGCCAGCTTTACCGGGTCTCCGATCATCGGCGCCTTCTCCGGCACTTCGCCAAGCCGTTTTTCCAGGGCCTTCTGCACCTCTGCCTCCATCATGGCATCCAGCATCTCTTCCTCCAGAGGAAGATCATGAACATGCCGGTAGAGGGCGGTGTAGACATCCGCCAGAACCGCCTCGCTCTCCTCGTCGGGAAGGCCGTAAAGCCGTATCTTTCCGTAGGTATTGTCCACCGTCAGGATGTAGAAGTCCTCATATCCGTCGCCGCTTCCGGTTTTGGCCAGTTCCACGGTTTTCTTCAGCAGTCCGTTCATTATCCGTGCCTTTCTGTCCTTATCGGAGCACCTGGTCCCCGAAGGCCGTCACCAGGTGACGCTTTACACCGAGTCCGTCCAGCATCCAGCAGAGGGCCTGGGCGCCGAGATCCGAACTGTTCCAGATAAACGGAGCCGTGGGCCAGAGACAGATTTCCGGGGATGCCGCCGAATAGACCGCCCATCCCGCATTGTCGTTGCCGTTGCCGTGGTGGGACAGCTGCAGAATATCCGCCTTCAGCGCCTCTGTTCCCGCCTGCGCAATCAGGTTATTGCCGGCTTCGACGCCCATATCGCCCAGAAACAGCATTCTCTTTCCGCCCACATCGATGCGGTACGCCACGGAACTGTTATTAAAGGTTGCCCTGTCGCAGTAGAAGGGCTCATTGAGGACGGTCACTACCGCATCCCCCGCCGCAAACTGCTGTCCGGCATAAAGCGGCGTCATAAGGCTTGTGGGCACGGCATTGGTCAGGGCTGCCTGGAAGTTTGTCAGGTCACTCATCCGGTTCTGATGCTCCCCCATCGCATACATCTCATTGGGCAGGAAGGAGTAGGCGATGCGGTCAATCTGCACCGGACAGGGCTGGGTATTCAGAATCTCCGTCAGCGCTCCCACATGGTCATCGTGGGGATGGGTTACAAGCCACAGGGATACATGATTTCCATACTCTCCCAGAACCTCCAGCAGATGGTCCTTATCCCATGCTCTTCCGCCGTCCACTACGATCACGTCGCCCGAGACGGTTCTTATCACTGCCGTCATCATCGAGCTTCCTTCCTTTCCGGCAAGAAGTCTCAGCTCAGCGCCGCCGAGAATGGGAGCCGACTCCGCGCCCGGACCTTCGGCCACCGGGCCGGCGAAGGCCGTCATATGTCCCGCCGGGAACATGGTAAGGCAGGCGGCAAAAAGCAGGGCAGAAACAGCACAGGTTATTCTTTTCCGTAATCTCAAATCAAAAACCTCCGGTCAGCAATGTATGCAGAATTCTCCGATTATTACCGGAACATCATAACATACAACACTGCCGGAAGTCCTGTCAGAAACCCTTACTGTTTTCTTTAGTATTTCTAAAACAGCCCCGGCATGCGGGATACCGCCCGAAAGACCGCTATTCTCCGCCGAGTCTTCTCCTGAAATCCTCATAGCCAAACGCTGCGATCCGCTCTGTTGTTCCATTCTCCCGCCGCACATAAATTGCCGGCAGAGGCATCCCGTTAAAAGTATTGTTCTTACAGGTGGTATAGATCGCCATGTCGCCGAAGAGCAGAAGATTCCCTTCCTCCAGGGGTGCGGCAAAGCCGAAATCCCCAATCACATCCCCGGACAGACAGGTGGGACCGCCCAACCGGTACACATAGGGCGCCCCTTCGACATCCTGCTCCCCAAACAAGGGCGGGTGATAGGGCATCTCCAGCACGTCCGGCATGTGGCAGGCAGCGCTGGTGTCAAGAATGGCATTTTTTACCCCGCCATTCTCCGTCACATCCAGAACCCTGGATGCCAGAAATCCCGCATTCAGCGCGCAGGCCTCCCCCGGCTCCAGATATACCTGCAGCTTCCAGGTATCCCGGGCATAGATAATACACTTTTCCAGCAGACCGATGTCATATCCCGGCCGGGTGATGTGGTGGCCGCCCCCCATATTGAGCCACTTCATGCCGGGAAGAATATCCCCGAACTTCTCCTCCACCGCCCGGAGCGTCTTCTCCAGGTCATCGGAATCCTGCTCGCAGAGGGTGTGAAAGTGGAGTCCGTCAAGAAGCTCAAGAATCTCCGGCCGCATCTGCTGATCCCACTGTTCTCTCGTCACGCCCAGACGGCTTCCCGGCGCGCAGGGATCATAGATTTCATG
>DMCD01000025.1 GCA_003445895.1 Lachnoclostridium sp.
ACACATCACCCGGCGGTTCTCCGGGAGATTCAGATGGCTGTGGATGCGGGACACCGCCACGGCATCTGGGTCGGCATCTGCGGCGAGCTCGGCGCGGATCCGACACTCACCGAGACCTTCCTGCGCATGGGCGTGGATGAGCTTTCCGTCAACCCGGTCAGCATCCTGCCCCTCAGAAAGATTGTCCGGGGCCTTGACCTGAGAAAACCGGAGGGCGAGGCACAGAGCTGAGAAGCGTAACAACATCAGGACAGAGTCCTGCATAATAAGAGAGCACGAGAGCACTGCATCGGGAGCGATGCAGTGCTCTTTTTCGCTTGGTTCAGGAAAAAAGGTAATCAGGGGAAAAAGTAAGAGATTCGGTCTCTGATTTTCGTAAAATCAATCTCACAGGAGTGTGTTCCTGCCCGGACAGGGATGATATCATCAAAGGTGTACATCTCTGTCTCATAGGAAAAAGTCCCATCCGCCGCATCTTTTTCAGCACCGTGATTTCTGAGATAATCGGCATACACCATCTGATACTCCGGGTCAATCAGCCACAGACAGCTCACGCCGGCAGCATGATACTTTCTGCGCTTTCGGACCATATCATGGGCTCTGGTGGAAGGGGAGAGAACCTCGGCCACAAACTCCGGCCCTCCGGCGGCCCACCGTTTCGTGAGCTGATCCTTTCTGCAGATGGCCATGACATCGGGAACCAGATAGGTGTTCTCGCCCGGCAGGGGGCAGAGAGCAGCGCTGTTCAAAACCAGACAGTTCTGGTTTTGACGGTTGATGCATTCTTTGAGAAGGAAAGACAACTCGCTTGCAATGATCTCATGTGGAACGGTAGGAGTTGACATGTCATAGATGACGCCGTCGATCAGTTCTATCCGGACGTCTTCATCCGCCAGCTCCGGAATCTCATAGAGATCCTCAACCGTATACTGTCCCTGATTCGGATACTTTGGGGCTGCATGGTATGGCACGGCATTCTCACGGATAATGGAGGATGCACCTGGCCGCGCGTTTGTATCATACATTGTCTGTGACTCGGAAGCGGGAGATGATTCTCCGGATCCGGGGCCAAAGGAAGCCAGTTCCATGGCTTTCTTCAGATATGCCTCCAGCCTTTCCATGGTCGCGGCGCGGGGGCGCGAGGTTTTCCCGGAAAGAATCTTCTGCAGTGTGGGAAGCGGTACACCGGCCCCATCGGCCAGTTCGGCTGCCGTCAGACCGAGAAGTCGTTTCTTCAGTTTCAGCTGTTCTATCGTCATGGGAACCTCCTTTCAACTGCTCGGTGGCAATTACCATGATATGGCATATTATATACCAAAAACCGAAACAGATCAATGAAATGGTCATAAAATAGCCATAATAGGAGGGGAGGTCTCACCTCGACAGACGAACAGCCGGAAACAGGGCCCCCGTCTACATCCCCAGCAGCTCTTCGATTGCAGCGGCTACGCCCTCTTCATCGCAGGAGAGGGTAACGCGGTCTGCGACAGCCTTCACCTCGGGCATGGCGTTTGCCATGGCCACGCCGCAGCCGGCGGCTTTCAGCATGGAGATGTCATTATTGCCGTCTCCGAAGACCATCACCTGGTCCATGGAAAGACCGAGGTGTGAGGCGAGGGCCTGCAGGGCATTGCCCTTGCCGGCTTTCGGGGAATTGATTTCCAGGTTGCAGTCAAGGGCGTGGGTGATAAGGTAGTCCGGATAGACTTCATGGACCGCGCAGGCTGCGGCTTCCAGTACCGATCTGTCATCCGTAAACATCTGAACCTTGTGAACGCCGTCAAAGTGCTCCGTGACGTAGGCAGAAAGGTCGGATACCGTGGTCCTCAGGGTCTTTACAATTCTGCGGGCAAAATCCGATTCGGTAAATTCATCGATACGGGCTGCCAGGTCCTTCGGGGCATATCCCCAGCCTTCCGCATAGCATTCATACTCAGCCGGAAAATTCTTTACTATGTCAAAGATGCGGACTGCATCGGCAGCAGGAATATCGGTCCGGTGAATAAAACTGTCATTCTTTACATCGTAAACACAGGCGCCGTTGATGACCACGGCGTAGCGGATAAAGGGAAGCTTCCGGAGTTCCTCCGGACATCCCCGGTAAAACCGGCCGGTAGCCGGGACAAATTCTATGCCGGCCTCGGCGGCGCGCTTGATAGCCCGAAGCGTCCGGGGCGTAAGCTCTTTTCTGCTGTTAAGTAAGGTTCCGTCCAGGTCTGTCGCGATCAGTCTGATATCTCTGTTCATGGGGACTCCTTTTTCATGTCATTTGTTTTTTCATTCTAACCGCGGTATACCGAAAAGTAAACCGAAAATATGGGGAATGGGATATTCCTGTGGTATGATAAGAACAGTAAAGCATTGGTATATTCCGTGCAATCTGATACTTAGGAATCCATGGAGGAATACTGCCTATGGATAACAGGGAAAATATAAACTGGAATGAAGAGATAGATCAGCTGAGAGAGCAGGTGCGCAGTCAGGAGGCGAGGATCGCCGCGCTGGAGGCAGAGCTGGCCGGAATGCGGCAGACAGCGCCGCAGCCGCAGGCGGCGCCGCCGAACTGGCAGCAGATGCCGCCGCAGCAGGCACCGCCCGCCTGGCAGCAGACGCAGGGACAGCCGCGGCCGGCATCGCCCAACTGGCAGCAGATGCCGCCGCAGCCGCAGAGGTGGCCGAAGCCTCCGAAACCGAAGCAGAAGCTGTCGGAGACGGCGGTGGGCAAGTACGGGGTGGGCGTTCTGGCTTCCGTCCTGATTCTTCTGGGCGTCTTTACCGCGGTGCAGATCTTCTGGGGCCGGATCCCGGATATCCTGAAGCTCATGCTTCTTCTGTGGGCCGGCGCGGGCATCGCGGCGCTGGGATATGTCTTTACGATGAAGACAAACCGGCAGAACGGGTTCTGGCAGAGTGTCACGGCCACGGGCGCAGCCATCGTGTTCATCGCGCTGGCGGCGGGAGCCCTCGCCTGGAAGCTGTACGGTCCGGCAGTTCTGGGAATCCTGCTGTTTCTGTGGTTTCTCGTCTGCCTCTTTGCCTCGGGAAAGATCCAGTCCCGGGTGTTTTATGTGGTCAGCTACATCGGCGCCAACGTGGCGATGCTTCTGGCCATCCTCCAGATCGAAAAAGGATGGGAAGTGCAGGCGGTGGTCGGTTTCGGCCTGCTGGCCCTGGTTATGCCGGCAGTGGGTATCGCCCGCCAGAAAAAAGAAGTCATTCTCCCCTGGCTTAATTACATCTTTCTCAATCTGACGGCCATCTTGTGTGCGCAGGAAATCCCCCGCTGGGATGAGAAAGACTGGCTGGGTCCCATCGTGCTCACGGCGGTGCAGGCCCTTTCTGCCGCGGCAGCTCTGATGGAGGCCGGGTTCATCATGCGGGGAGATAAGCCCTGGAAGCGGGTGTGGAAGGCAATCCTGGGCCTCATTCCCGTAGTGCTCCTGGTGGGAGCCTTTTTCCAGGAATGCCCGGAATACGGCGATCCTCTCCTTCCGCCCATGGCGGCGGGAAGTATCCCGGTTCTGCTGATGGTGCTGGCCGGCGCTGTGCTTATGCGGGAAAAACAGAATCTGGAATTTGCGCCGGTGCTGGCCGGCGCCATCGCCTGGTGTGCGGTGCAGATTCCGGAGGATGTGGAGCTGGTGCCGCAGATTCTTCCGGCGGCAGTCCTGTTTGCCGCAGGGATGGCGGTGATTTCAAAACGGGAAGAAAGGGAGTTGCGACTGGCGGCCTATGTCTGGTATCTGGTGATGCTGGCGGGCGCATTTTCCATAGACTGGCCAGGCGAACTGCAGCTGCTGACAGCGGCCGTGGTTCTCACGGCGGAGGGCCTCTGGCTGTACCTGTCGGCTGTAAAGCGTCCGGTCATCTTCCCCCTTTTGGAACCGCTGCTCTTTGCCCTGGTGACGCCGCTGCCCGTATATCTCCTGCTGTTTGAGGATTTCACTGCGGTGAATCTCCCGGAGATTCTGCCCGTTGCCGCGTCTGTCGTGATGTTTGTCTTTTTCAAGCTGACCCGGCTGGTGCCTGCGTCCGTAAAGGACCAGGAGGCGGCCGGACCGGCAGTACCCGGCAGGGAAGCGATCAGGAGAAAGGCAGATGGAGAATGGATCCTGGCAGAGGTCATTGCCCACGGGGCTGCCACCATCTTCCAGCTGACGGTTTATCTGACCACCTTCTCCCTGTTCAGCTCCTATGAGCCGACGCTGGTGGACAAGACGGTCAATCCCGTGCTGCTGCTGGCCCTCGCCGCGGCGGGAATCTACGGCGCGGTCGTAAGCGGAAGAATACTGCTGGCCGTCCCGGCGGTCTTCTCCTTAAACTGCAGCCTGTTCTATATCGCCGATGTTCTGATGGACGGCGACGGAACCGCTCTGTTCGTGAGTATCCTGGGAATCGTCGCTTCCGCCCTCCTTATCGGCATCGGGTTTGCGGCCCGGAGGAAGAACCTTCGTATTATGGGCCTCATTACCATGATCATCTATGTGCTGAAAATTTCCGTATTTGACCTGGCGGAGAGCACGGCCCGGGGCATGAATGTGCTGCTGCTGATTCTCGGCGGCCTGGTGTGCTTTGCCATCAGCTTTACCTACAACCGACTGGATAAGAAGTACGGGGAAAAGAGGGAAATGTCTCCGCCGCCGGACTTTACCGGCATAAACGGCGGACCGCAAGGCAGATAAGGCCCGCGAAGAGAGAAATCGAGAGAAGATAGAGAATATTGGCCGGGACGATACCGACTGCTTCCGCCACCGAGCGGACAACGGGCTGGGTGGTCATGACAAATGGCGTGATGTAAAACATGTCCGGGTAGCTGCCCGGAAGGGACGGATGATACCATCCGAAGACATTGATGAGCGTGGCGATAAAGGCCAGGCCGAAGAAGAGAAGCACGGCGTCCAGAAAACCGCAGACGGAAAAGTCCCCCAGGCCGGAGAAAATGACGGTCAGGGAGAGGAATACCAGCAGCAGGTGCCAGAGAAAGCCGTGGAGTGTCATGAGAAGGAACGGACGGAGCATGTCCTCCGGCCAGAGAAGGGCCATCACGGCCCCGAAAAGAGAATATGTCGCAAGAAAGGTGCAGAAAGAATTCTGCACCTTTTCTGCTGTTTTAGAACGTCTGCGCCCGGAAAAGAGGGGCATAAGAAGACAGAGATACATGGGAACGCTGCAGAGCTGGAAGGGGAAAATCCACCAGTCAAACTGCCGATCGTTCACGACATAATAATAAAAGAGCTGTTTTCCGAGCTCGGAGAAGGCCATGATGAGACCGAGGATTCCGAACAGCCGGATAATCCGGTCTTTCGGAAGCTTTGCCGCGCGCTTTGCGAAGAAAACGGCGAGGAGAGTCCCCGCGAGGACAGTGGAAATATGAAATATGCCGAACATGGGCGGCGGCGTCATCGGTGTCATGGCAAATCCTTATTCTGATATATTATTCCTGTTTCATATGCACGTCGACCTGCGGGAAGGGGATCTCCACGCCGGCTTCATCGAAAGCCAGCTTGATCTCTTCCGTGAGGGCCCGTTTTGCCGCGAGATAATCCGGGGTATTCACCCAGCCTCCGCAGGCCAGAACCACATCGCTCTCGCCCAGGCTGTTCACGAAGACTGCGATGGGCTGATCCTTCAGAATATAGCTGTTTTTCTGAATGGTTTCTGTGATGACTTCCTTGGCCTTTTTCAGGTCCGCGCTGTAACTGATACCTACGGTAAGGTCCACGCGTCTGGTGGAATGGGCCGTGATGTTGGTGATGGGACCATTGGCCAGGGAGCCGTTGGGGATGGTGATCCGGCGGTTGTCGCCGGTGGTAAGCTCCGTAAAGACCAGACCGATGTCTTTTACCGTTCCTTCGCCGCCGGAGCAGATGATGTAATCACCGACCCGGAAGGGGCGGGTGACCAGGATCAGAACGCTGCCGGCAAAGTTGGCGAGGCTTCCCTGCAGGGAGAGACCGACGGCCAGAGCCGCACTGCCCAGTACGGCGATGATGGAGGCGGTGTTGAAGCCCAGCTCACCGATGATAACAAAGGCGAGGAGAATGTAGAGGGCGATTCTCGCCACGGTGGAGAGGAAACGGGCCAGGCCCACATCCAGACCTGCCCTGGCAGCAGCGCCGTTCAGGAGCTTAAGGGCAAAATTGATAAGCTTTTTGCCGATAACAAAGATGACCAGGGCTTCCAGAATCTTCAGACCCAGCGGGACCAGGGAGGTAAGAAGCGCGTTCAGGGGGGAGACAGGCTGTCCGATATCCATATTGAACATAGTGCATCCTTCCTTTCTGTTTTAGTTTAAATTATTGTTTCCTGGATCATACCATA
>DMCD01000101.1 GCA_003445895.1 Lachnoclostridium sp.
TCCCTCTGTGCGGAGTTCGGAAATGAAATCAGCAAAGAGATCAATGCTCAGATCCGTGCCTTCAATATTCTGCTGAAGGAGAGCGGGATTGCGGGCATTGTGGAGACCATTCCGACCTACCGTTCCCTTCTGATTCAGTATGATCCGGGCGTGATTTCCTACAAAAGCCTGGAAGGAAAACTGAAAAAACTGCTGGCCCGGCTGGATTCCGTCGAGATTCCGCCCAGTGAGGTACTGGAAGTTCCGGTGCTGTACGGCGGAGAGGAGATGGGACCGGACCTGAAGTTCGTGGCAGAGAATGCCAAAATGAGCGAAGAAGAGGTCATAAAGCTTCACAGCGAGCCGGAATACCTGATTTACATGCTGGGATTTACCCCCGGCTTTACCTACCTGGGCGGCCTGAACGACGCGATAGAAACCCCGCGTCTGAAAACGCCCCGCGTGAAGATTCCGGCAGGTTCCGTCGGAATCGCCGGCAAACAGACCGGCGTCTACCCCATCGATTCGCCCGGAGGGTGGCAGCTGATCGGGCGGACACCGCTGAAGATGTATGATGCGGACCGGGAGAAACCGATTCTTCCGGAGGCCGGACAGTACATCAAGTTTGTTCCCATCGACAGGGCAGAGTTTGACAGAATCGCCGCGGAGGTGGAGAAAGGAACCTATGAGGTCAGACATTATCCGAAAAAGGAGGCGTGAGAATGGGAATAAAAGTACTTAATCCGGGAATTCTTACGACGGTACAGGATCTCGGACGTGTCGGCTATCAGGAGTTCGGCGTATCGGTATCCGGCGCCATGGACCCGCGGGCCCTTAAGATTGCGAATATCCTGGCGGGCAATGAGGAGAATGAAGCCTGCCTGGAGTGCACCATGATGGGACCGATGCTTCAGTTTGATGAGGCAAATGTCATTGCCATCGGCGGCGGAGACCTGGGGGCTTCCATAGACGGAAAACCCGTACCGCCCTGCAGCGCAGTGAAGGTGGAGGCAGGACAGACCCTGCGGTTTGCAGGCCCGAAAGCCGGAATCCGGGCGTATATCGCCTTTGCGGGCGGCCTGGATATCCCGGTGGTCATGGGCAGCCGTTCCACCAATATGAAGGCAAAAATCGGCGGATTCAAGGGAAGAAAGCTGGAGAAGGATGACGAGATCGGATTCCGGGCTCCGGTAACGGAGCTGAAGAACCTGGAAGGCCGGCACTTTGCGCCGGAAGTGGTTCCCCAGTCCGAATACACCGTGCGTGTGGTCCTGGGCCCTCAGGATGATATGTTCACGGAGGCAGGAATCAGTACCTTCCTCGGCGAGACCTACACGGTAACCCCGGAATTTGACCGCATGGGCTGCCGTCTGGAGGGCAAAGAGATAGAGCATACCGGCGGCGGAGACATCATTTCAGACGGAATCTCCTTCGGCGCCATTCAGGTGCCGGGGGCAGGAAAACCGATTATCATGCTGGCGGACCGACAGACCACCGGCGGCTACACGAAAATCGCAAACGTGATCACAGCGGATTTCCGTATTCTGGCGCAGCTGAAAGCGGGAGACAAGGTACACTTCGAGAAAGTCAGCATCGGCGCGGCGCAGGATGCGCTGATCACCGAGCGGAACGCGCTTCGGGCCCTTCGCTGGGCGATGAACGCGTAGGTGAAAAACGGTCGCAGGAAAAAACAGCAGACAGATAAGAGATAAAAGAAAGGATGGCCCTATGGCATTTGATATTACCCCTTATATTAACATGAAGCCCTCAGAAGTACGTCAGCTTATCCGCGAAGGAAAGATTGATTTCCCGACCGCCGGCATGTGCGCAGGATATGCGCAGGCAAACCTGGTGATTCTTCCGCCGGAGTATGCGGCTGACTTTGAAGAGTACACAAAGCTCAACCCGTTCCCATGCCCGGTTCTCGAGATCATCAAGGGAACCCCGGAGACCCATGATATGGGCGAGGGCGCCAATATCTGCACCGATATTCCGCGCTACAGAATCTATGAGAACGGCGTATTTACCAAAGAGATCACCGATGCCAGCGAGTACTGGAAGGAAGGTTATGTGGGCTTCCTGATCGGATGCTCCTTCTCCTTCGAGGAGGCACTCATCCGGGAGGGCATCGATGTACGCCATATCACCCAGGGAAGAAACGTTCCCATGTTCAAGACCAACATCCAGACCAAGAAGGCAGGACCCTTCTTCGGACCGATGGTCTGCTCCATGCGCCCGATGACACCGGAGAACGCACAGAAAGCCTATGACATCACTGTCAAGATGCCGAACGTGCACGGTGCTCCGGTTCACATGGGAGACCCGAAGGAAGTGGGCGTAGAGGATCCGATGAAACCGGATTACGGCGATGCCGTCGATATCTATCCGGGCGAGATCACCGTATTCTGGCCCTGCGGCGTTACCCCGCAGGCAGCGGTGGAGAATGCGAAGCCGCCGATCGTTATCACCCACGCTCCGGGCCACATGTTTATCACAGACATCCTGAATACGGAACTGAATGACTACCTGGAGGCAAAGAAGAAAGGCTGATCGGGGACAGCATGGGTACAGTCAGAAACTTGGGGTTTTCAGCATCTTTGAAGTGACATAAGGAAAGGTTCCGGGACCGGCGGCAATACGTCTGTCCCGGAATTCTTTTCCCTTGAGGTTTTGGGAAATGTTTTCGCCCGCATTTTTACTTGTCAAGAGAGATTGCCGCATATATAATGAATCCCGTGAAAATGACAACATGTATTCCTGCGGCCAGGGCAGCAGCTGCTGCAGTGGTCCCACGGAGCGGAAGGAGAATCCATGGAAAGAGAAATGATCATCGTGCTGGACTTCGGCGGCCAGTATAATCAGCTGATTGCCAGAAGAGTCCGGGAGTG
>DMCD01000109.1 GCA_003445895.1 Lachnoclostridium sp.
TCTGGATAAGGTGCTGGAGGACAGTGTTTAGAATTCAGAAGACGGGAATTGATTTGATATGAATGAACCTTTTGTGAAGATTGACCTGCACGGAATGACAAAGGATCAGGCGGTGCAGGTGATTGACCGGGCCCTTCGGAATGCGGGCCCGGCTGTTTATCAGCTGCAGCTGGTGCACGGGTATCACCGGGGAACGAATCTCCGGTCGATGATTCAGGATTATTACCGGTATGACCCGAAGGTTAAGCGGATTCTGCCGGGGGATAATCCCGGGATCACCGTGCTGGTGCTGAAGGAATTGTATTGAGAAAACCCCGTCCGCAGGGACGGGGTCAGATGGGGAGAGGACGGAGATCGCTTCTACCACGGGATGTCTGTCCCGATGCCGCGCTCGGTGGCTTTGTCCAGGAGCCGTTTTCCGACGCGGGCATCGAAGATTCCCATGCCTACGGTTTTGAAACATCTGGTTTCGGACAGCTCGTGGGGATGGCCTGCTTTCGCATCGGCGATGAGGTCTTCGATGTATTTGACCCGGTCGTCTGTGAGAATGCCCATATCCAGCGGGATTTTGAGGTCACCGCTCTCTTCTTTGGCGTAGGGCAGGTCGGTGTAGATATTGCTCACCAGGCGGGAGACCGCCATCGGGAGTTCTCGCCGGTCCGGAATCCAGGAACCTACGGCGATGAAGGTTTTTCCCCGCAGCAGTTCCATGTCGTCGGGATAGACAGGATCTACGGTCTGGGTGCAGGAGATGAGAATATCGGAGTTTTCGGCCAGTTCCCGGGTGTCGTGACAGATGATATATTCGATATCGTCTGAGGGAATGCGGGCTCTGAGTTTTTCAATAAAGTCGGAGAGGTCTTTTTTATAGGCATCGTAGAGCCGGACCTCTCTGATTTTTCGTACATGGCAGGCGTAGAGAAGCTGGTGGAAGCCCTGGACGCCGCAGCCCGCAAGACCGACCCGTCCGGCGTTTTCGGGAGCAAGGTACTTAATGCCCACGGCGCCCACGGCGCCGGTGCGCATGGCGGTGAGAGCGCCGCCATTCAGGATGGCTTCCGGCTGGCCGGTTTCTCTGTTATTCAGAATGACCAGGCCCGAGAGGTAGGGGAGGCCTTTTTCCGGATTGTTCGGAAATTCCGCCAGCATCTTGGTGCCGATGATGGAATCGAGAAAGCAGGGCATGAACATGAGCTTGTCGCCGTTCTGTTCTGCGACGCTTCGGTCGGGCATGAGGAAATGGCCGCTTTTATGGATGGCGAAGGCGTCTTCGACGGCATCGAGGACTTCATCGAGAGTTATGGCCTGCCACATCTGGGATTCGTTCAGTACGAGCATGGGAACCTCCTGGAGACGGTTTCTGAGCTTGTTTAGTTTTTCGCTCTGCCGTAACGCGGGTTACAGCAGGTAGATGGCCGAGTATTTTTCTTCCAGATAGTCCAGGAAGTCGTTCGGCGTGAAGCTTCTGCCGGTGATATCGCGAATCCATTCGCCCGGCGGCAGAAGGTCTGCTTTTTTGAATACATGTTCTGTCATCCATCGGTTGACAGGTCCGAAGTCCCCGGAGGCAATTGACTGCTCGACGGGGATTTCTTCTTTCATCCGGTTATAGTACATGGCGTTGTAGAAGTTGCCGATGGCGTAGGTGGGGAAGTAACCGAAGCCGGATGCCCAGTGGACGTCCTGAAGGACGCCTTCTCTGTCGGTTTGCGGCGTGATGCCCAGATACTGCTCGTATTTCTTATTCCAGAGTTCCCGGATGTCTTCGACGTTTGCTTCCCCCGTGAACAGGGCTTTTTCTATCTCGTAGCGGATGATGATGTGGAAGGTGTAGGTGAATTCATCTGCTTCCGTACGGATAAGCGACGGCTCGACCACATTGAGGGCGGCGTAGAATTCTTCTTCCGAAACGCCGTCCATCGCCTGCGGGAATACGTCCCTGACCTTGGGGTAAATGAAGTGCACGAAGCTCTCAGAGCGGCCGATCCGGTTCTCGTAGAAGCGGGAGACGGATTCATGCATTCCCAGGGTTTTTCCGCCGGTGATGAAGTGGTCGTGGTCTTCCTGCGGCTGGTTCTGCTCAAAGAGGGCATGTCCGCCTTCGTGGATGATGGAGTACATGCTGGAGACGAACTGATCCGGGTAGTAGTGGGTGGTTACGCGGGCATCGTCTCTGGCCATGAGCTCGGTAAAGGGGTGCTCGGAGGTGGTGAAGGCGCCGCGGTTGAAGTCGAACTGCATCTGCTCAAGGAGCAGGCGGGCCATCCTGGCCTGCTGTTCGTCTTCTACTCTGCGGTGCAGGAAGTCGGTGCGGATTTTCCGCGGACTTTTTTTGATTTTTTCCAGGAGCGGGATGAGGCGCTCTTTGCAGGCATCGAAGGCTTCATCGAGAAGTCCCGAGGTCATTCCCTGCTCATAGTCGTCCAGGAGGCAGTCGTAGGGGGTATCGCCCGCGGCGTCTGCGCCCCGAAGCTCTATCATCTTCTGATCGACTTCCATGACTTCTTTCAGATAGGGGGCAAAGATGCTGTAATCGGAGGCTTTTCGCGCTTCGCTCCATTTGACAAAGGCCCGGTTGAAGATGCGGGAGAATTCGTGCTGAAGCTCAGGCGTGATGTTTCTGGTCTGCAGATAGGTTCTGTGCAGAAGCTTAGCCATCGCGGCATCGAGTGGTTCCAGCTGCCCGCTGTTTTTGTGCAGTTCTTCGGCTGCTTCGATGAATGCCGGGTCTTTGATGAGTTTGTAGGACTGGTTGCTGAGGAAGGCCATGACGTCGCCCTGCTTTTCCATGGCGGATGCGGGGCAGATGGTCTCCTGGTCATACATCAGGATTCTTGCGGCGTGGTCGTACTGTTCGGCCTCGGCAAGAACCTGCTTTACGTGGTTTAAATGGCCGCTCAGACCGGCGGCCTGGTTTGAGTTGATGCTGTTTGATGTTTCCATATGGTGTTTTGCCTTTCTGATGGTGCTGTTGGTGTTTCCTGGTTATGGAATACCTCAGGATTAATTATAGCACGGAATGGGGAGAATGGGAGAGGGTTCCGGCAGGTGTGTGGCCTGGCTGTGAGCGGACCTGGCAGAAAAAATCAGCAGTTTCCACAAAGTTTTTTCGAAGAAGATTAACATAAATACCGGCGAAAACAGCCATATCGGTCAATTCTCACAAACTTTCTCCGGTGGATGATATTCCGATTGTGAGGGCCTGCGGCGGGGATTATAATAAAGGTGGAGAGGGAAGGGGGAAGTTTGCGAAAAAGAAAAGATTATGTGGAGAAAAAACTTGAGTCGTATGAGGACGTATTTGCTGACATTATAAATGCGTTTGTTTTTCAGGGAAAGGGCGTAATAACGCCCGATTCACTTACGGATGCGACAACAGTCAGCATGTACAAAGCGGATGGAAAGCTGCACGAACAGGAACGAGACGTGGCAAAATACTGGAACGCGGAGACGGGTGAGCAGATCCGCGTGAGAATTGCTTACTTTGGTATCGAGAATCAGACGGCATATGACAGAGATATGCCGCTGCGTGTTATCGGGTATGATGGGGCAACATACCGAGCTGAGACACTAAAGGATGGCAAGGACAGATATCCGGTAATTACGCTAGTGTTGTATTTTGGAGAAAAGCGCTGGCAGGAGAATCGATGTCTGTACGATGTATTACGGTTTCCGGAGGCATTGGTGCCTTTTGTCAGTGACTATCGTATCAATATCTGCGAGATAGCGTATCTGACAGAAGAGGAGGTACAGCGATTCCACAGTGATT
>DMCD01000265.1 GCA_003445895.1 Lachnoclostridium sp.
AATTCCATCCGGGCACTGCGTATTCCGCAGTGACAGTACATTTCTCCTGCAGAGCGGAGAGTCTTTCCGGATGAGACAGATAAAAGTATGGTTATAGCGGATAAGGGGTTCCGTATTGGAATAACTATACAGAGCAGACGTATACTTTACCCAAGTCAATTGTAATTTCTGCGCGATGCAGAATGTTATGAACGAGGAGGGTAAATATGAAAGAGAAGAAGAAGCTCAGCCTGGCGGCAAAGACCTTTATCGGCTTTGGCCTCGGTATTGTGCTGGGCGTGATTTTCGGCGAGAAGGCATCCATTGTGAAGCCCCTTGGAACCATTTTCCTGAACATGATCAAGATGATCGTCGTTCCGATGGTGTTCTTTTCCATCACGGCAGGCGTCGCTGCCCTGTCGGATATTAAGAAGCTTCGGAATATCGGCGTGAAGGTCGTCGGCCTCTATGCCATCACATCTGCTATTTCCGTCTGCATCGGCCTTATCATGGCAAATGTGACCAATCCCGGCCTCGGCTTTGATATGAGCGCACTGGCCTCCGATTCGGTCTATGAAGCCAAGGAGATGCCCAGCGTTCTTGATACCATCATCAACGCATTTCCGTCCAACGTATTTGTCTCCTTCACCCAGGGCGATATGCTTCCGATTATCGTATTTGCCATCTTTGTGGGCGTGGCCCTCATCATGATGGGAGAGAAGGGACAGAAGATGGCGGAGGGCGTGCAGAACCTTGCCGACGTCATGTATCAGATTACCGCAATTGTCATGGAGTTTTCTCCCATCGGCGTGTGCGCCCTGCTGGCTGACTCCGTCGGTTCCTACGGCCTGAAGGTGTTCGGACCGCTGGGCAAGCTGATTCTTACGGTTTATGCATCCGACGTTATCCTGGTATTCCTGATGTATGTGCCGATGGTGGCGCTTCTTGCCAGATTCCCCGTTGGAAAATGGTTTAAGTCCATTGTGAAGGTATGGGTTGTAACCGCCAGCACCACCAGCAGTGCCGGAACCCTTCCGGTATCCACCCAGGTAACCAATGAGGATTTCGGGGTATCCCCGGAGCTTTCCTCCTTCTCCCTGCCGCTGGGTGCAACGATTAACATGAACGGCGGCTGCATCTACTACGCCGCGGCCATCGTGATGACCGCACAGATTTACGGTATGAACCTGACACCGGGTGCGCTGGTGAATATCATCATCTCCACCGTACTCGTAGCCATGGGCTGCCCGGGTGTTCCCGGCGGTGCCATCATCATGACCACGATTCTTCTGACCAACATGGGACTTCCGCTGGAAATTGTCGGCCTGATTGCCGGTATCTTCCGCCTGATCGATATGGCCAATACCACATTCAACGTTACCGGTGATATCGTCACCACCATGGTTGTGGCAAGAAGCGAAGGCATGATGCGGGATCCCGCGACGGGAGAAATGCCGCAGGCAAAGGTGGCCTGATGTTCGAAATATCCTGCTCTCAGCGGAGCAGGATATTTCGCATTTACAAAAATAACTAGAGGAGGACAGCACAATGAAAAAAGATTTAGGCGTGGTACAGGCCGTTTACCCGATGCCGGTGCTGATGGTGGCGGCGTATGACGAGAACGGGAAGGTCAATGTCATGAATGTGGCCTGGGGTCAGATCTGCGACATGGACAAGGTGATTCTCTTTATCGGCGACGGCAAGAAGACCAGAAAGAATATCCTCGCCTCCGGGGCATTTACCGTGGCCCTGGCCGATAAGGATCACATGGATGTGGCCGATTTCTTCGGCATCGCCTCCGGCAACAAGATGGATGACAAGTTTGAGCGCACCGGCTATCATGCCGTAAAGAGCGACAAGGTCAATGCGCCGATCATCGAGGAGTTCCCGGTGGTCATGGAGTGCGAGCTTCTTGAAATCTGCCAGACCGAATATGTGGACGGCGTTGTAGGCAGGATTGTGAATGTCAGGGCAGAAGAGTCTGTCCTGGATGAAAAGGGCAAGGTAGATCCGGCAAAGACAAACGCCCTGATGTTTGACCAGTTCCGCAACGGCTATTACGTTACCGGCGAAAAGGTGGGACAGGCATGGAATGCCGGCGCCGGCTGGATGAAGAAGTAAGGTTGTTTCTTGTGCCGTGCATCCCTTCTGGTGCGGCAGTTCCGAAGACCGTATTGCAGTCTGCCCCGCACAGTGCAATGCGGCCTTTTTGTGCGTGCACGGGAGGGGAAAAAAGACTATAATCATTTCCTTATCGCAGCATAGAGAAACAGGAGTTAGACCGGATGCGATGCAGGGTGTAAAGTAAAAACAGCAAAGAGAGATGTGAGCTGTTCTGCAGCATGGAGCGGTCAGCAGGAGATTCCATACAAGAGAAGGAGACAGATATGAAGAACATTATTTCCAAGAAGATGAGCACCATCGGCCTTTCCGGTATCCGGAAGATGAATGAGAAGGCACTGGCTATGGAGCGGGCCGGCCAGACGGTTATCCATTTCGAGATCGGAAGACCGGACTTTGATACTCCCGAGTACATCAAGAAGGCAGCCTATGAGAGCCTGGAGCGGGGAGAAGTCTTCTATACCTCCAACCTCGGTGATATGGGTCTCAGAGAGCAGATCGCAAAGAAGCTGAACTATCAGAACAATATCCCCTGCAAGGCAGAAAACATCATGGTATCCGTCGGACTTTCCGAGGCGATCTTCGATGCCCTGATGGCTGTCCTTGACCCGGGCGATGAGATTCTGGTTCCGGATCCGGTATGGATGAACTACGTGAATGTTCCGAAGGTTCTCGGCGCAGTTCCGGTCAGCTACACCCTGAAGGAAGAGAACGGCTACCAGATGGACCTGGAGGAAATTCGGGAAAAGATCACCGACAAGACCAAGGTTCTGGTTCTTGTTACCCCGAATAACCCCACCGGCAGCATGCTGTCCAGAGAGACGCTTGAGGGTCTCGCAAAGATTGCCATCGAGAAGGATATCGTCATCTTCGCTGATGAGGTCTATGAGCGCCTGGTCT
>DMCD01000155.1:0-790 GCA_003445895.1 Lachnoclostridium sp.
GCGGCGCAAAGCCGATCACCATCCGTGTCAGCGACTTCGACCGTGCGGCTCCGAGAGGAACCGGACACGTAAAGGCCGGCCTGAACTATGCCATGAGCCTTCACGCCATCGTAGACGCCCACAAGAAAGGCTTTGACGAGAACGTATACCTTGATCCGGCTACCCGCACCAAGATCGAAGAGACCGGCGGAGCCAATGTGATCTTCATCACAAAGGACAACAAGCTGGTTACTCCGAAGTCCGGCAGTATCCTTCCGTCCATCACCCGCCGTTCCATCTGCTACGTGGCAGAGCACTATCTGGGCATGCAGGTAGAAGAGCGCGAGGTATATCTGGACGAGGTCAAGGACTTTGCGGAGTGCGGCCTCTGCGGTACCGCGGCAGTTATCTCCCCGGTCGGCAAGATCAACGACCACGGCAACGAGATCTGCTTCCCGGCAGGCATGGAGGAGATGGGCCCGACCACCAGAAAGCTTTACGAGACACTGACCGGCATCCAGATGGGCAAGATCGAGGCACCGGAAGGCTGGATCCACGTGATCGAGTAATACCGGCACATTCCGGATATTCAAAAGATTATAACGACGAGAAGGCCTGCAGGGAACTGCGGACCTTCTTTTTTGCGCGATACGGCTTGCGGGCGGCCGCCGTACGGCGGCCGGAGCGGCTGAGTGCAGAGCGGACAGATGTGCTCGCACAGATATGTCCGCGATGTACGAAGCAGCTGGCCGGCTGCGTATGCAGGCGGACATCGGCAGGCCAACGGACACTGAGCAGCTTTGCTGCGAAG
>DMCD01000155.1:894-1824 GCA_003445895.1 Lachnoclostridium sp.
GAGCAGCTTTGCTGCGAAGGGCGCGGGGCAGAGCGTGCCCTCCGGGCACTCACTGCGGGCATGGCTCATGGGGGGCCAGGCGGCCGCCCGGGAGCAGCTTTGCTGCGAAGGGCGCTGAAACAAACATTTCAGGGAAATACAGGGAACAGAATATGACAGCAGACGAGAAATATATGAAAGAAGCCATCCGGCAGGCAAAGAAGGCATCGGCCATCGGGGAAGTGCCCATCGGATGCGTGATTGTCTATGAAGATAAAATCATCGGCAGGGGCTACAACCGCCGCACGACAGACGGCATGGTACTGGCCCACGCAGAGATTGCGGCGATCCGGAAGGCCTGCAGAAAGATGGGAGACTGGCGGCTGGAAGGGTGCACCTTGTATGTGACCCTGGAACCCTGCCCCATGTGCGCGGGCGCCATCGTTCAGGCGCGGATTCCCCGGGTATACATCGGGGCCATGAATCCAAAGGCCGGCTGTGCCGGCTCCGTACTGAACATCCTGGAGGAAAAGGGCTTCAACCACCAGGTGGAAACGCACCGGGGACTTCTGGGAGAAGAATGCAGTGCGATGCTCAAGGAGTTTTTCCGTGAACTGCGGAAAAAGAAGCAGGAGAAGGACGCGCAGGACCCGGATAATCATAATTGATAAATCTATAAATATATTTGATAAAAATCCCGGGATTTCAACGCACCACAGAAAGCAATTCCCGGGATTTGGTGCGCCCGTGCATTCGGAGAAAAATTTTTACACACCTTTTGAAAGATTATAGTGATTTGATGCGCCCATGCAAAGCAGCTCGCCCTGCTGATGCGTGGGTTTTTCACACCAGATGCTGCCAAGGTCTTATTCCGGTGCGTATATAGAGATAACGATCTTTTCGATCTCAGGGTTTTCATGGGGAAAATGCTTTGCGCGAACGCACCATATG
>DMCD01000155.1:2014-8108 GCA_003445895.1 Lachnoclostridium sp.
ATGCAACAGTCTCTTATCTTCTCTGAAGGTTATAAAGATGTGCCGGCAACCGGACTCGAACCGGTACGGTATTGCTACCGAGGGATTTTAAGTCCCTTGCGTCTACCAATTCCGCCATGCCGGCAAGAAGTGGGCGGAGGTGGATTCGAACCACCGAAGCTATCAGCAGCAGATTTACAGTCTGTCCCCTTTGGCCACTCGGGAATCCGCCCTCAGTTCTGACTTTAGAATGTTAGCATAGAATCGGCGGAAAAGCAAGCACTTTTCGGGGAAAAGGAAGGTCCTGCGCCGCGAATGCGGCGTCATGCCCCGGCGGAGACCGTTCCGGCCGCCGGCCGCAACTTCCTTGACAAAAGATGACCCGCCATGTATACTGATTTCTATCCGCACAGCCGGGGAGATAGCGGTGCCCTGTACCTGCAATCCGCTACAGCAGGGGTGTTGTCCTGCCTCGGGTGACATGCGGCGGAGCTTGCCCCTTATAAGTGGCGTTGATGTCTGGGTCTTGCGCAACAGAATTCTGTGAACCGTGTCAGGGCAGGAATGCAGCAGCACTAAGCGGAACCCTCTGTGTGCCGCGAGGGAGCCTGGCCTGAGCAGGCTGTAAGGGTAACGGCCGCCAATTGAGCTCAAAGCGGGACGTGCGGATGAAAAAAGAGTCATTGCAGAATGGATGAGATTACTTGTCCGGTCTGCAATGGCTCTTTACTTTTTTGCGGAAAAGCCGCAAAATGAGTGTAAGATAAGCGACAGCGACCTTCGATCTCCGATCGGGGGAAATAAGGAGGATAATATGTTCTGCGGAGAGTGCGGCACAAAACTGGAAGAAGGAATGCGATTTTGCCCGGAATGCGGAACACCGGTAAAAATGCCTGATTTCAGTCAGGCAGCGGCGGAGAAGCCGCAAGAGATGCCGGCACCTGAGCCGGAACTGGAACCTGAGGGGGTGCCGGAGGCAGAACCGATGGTTGAAACCGCGCCGGAACCGGCAGCAGAACCGGTGGCCGAAGCCGTAGCTGAGCCGGAGGCAGAACCTGTGGTTGAAGCCTTGCCGGAACCGGAAGCAGAGCCGCTGGTTGAAACCGCGCCAGAGCCGGAGGCAGAACCAGTAGCAGAAGCTGTGCCGGAGCCGGAGCCTGCCCCGGAAGTGGCAGCAGCCCCGGTGGAGAAGGGAGTTCGCCGCGGACCGCAGGTGTATATCCCGCCGCAGAAACCGAAGCCGGAACGGAAACCGGCGCGGACAGGTCCGCAGGTCTATATTCCGCCGCAGAGCAGAGTTGTTCCGCAGCCTGCATCTATGCCGGAACCGTCCCCTGCGCCCGTACCGATGGTGGAGCCCGCACCGATGCCGGAGGAAGCACCGCAGGTAAGGATGCCGGAGGAGACCCCGCAGGCTAAGATGCCGGAGATGCCCGTCGCCCCCGCGCCCGCACCGATGCCGGAGGAAGTACCGCAGGCCAAGATGCCGGAGATGCCCGTCGCCCCTGCGCCCGTACCGATGGTAGAGCCCGTGCCGATGCCGGAACCCGTACCGATGCCGGAGGAAGTACCGCAGGCTAAGATGCCGGAGATGCCTGCCGCCCCTGAACCCATGCCGATGCCGGAGGAAGCCCCGCAGGCAAGAATGCAGGAAGCTCCCGCCGCCATGCCGCGGGCAGGAAAGCTCATCGCAGAGTTTGACAAGGGCGGGGGAAACATGATCCGCTACTTTGATGATCACATCGAGTTTGATGGGATTTCCGTGGCCTATGCGGATATCGATTATGCGGATGAGGAGGCTTCCACAACCTCTGCCAGAGGTCTGGTCTTTGCCTCCCATTATCACGGACATATCGAGTTTGTGCTGAAGAACGGGGAGAAGCGGAAGCTGAAGGTGTCGGGAACCAGCGTTTACGGCATTGGAGGATCCGGCGGGGCAAAGAAGCGGTTCCATGCCATAAGAGAGCCCTTCTACAGCGTAATTCTGACATATCTCGGAGAGCGGAAGGCCAGAGAAATAGAACAGGGAGCCACCGTGGTGGTCGGAGGCGTGTCGGTCTCTCCGGAGAGAATGGATGTGACCAAGGCCCTTGGGCACAAAGAGCTGACCCTTTCCCGGGAGGAATTCGGATCTGCAGTGCTCCGCACCTTTGACATCATGATCCGGAAGAAGGACGGGTCCAAGTGGACCACTATCTATCGCAGGATTCCGAACGCAAACATCCTGCCCTATGTGCTGAACCGGGTGTACGGGAACTCTACGGCTCCGGTGACCCTGGAGGAAGAACAGCCGGGCATGAATGAGGAAACCTGAATATGTATACCATCGGGCTGCCGCGTCTGCGGCAGCCTTTTTTTTGCGCAGAGGGCCCAGTTCTTACAGTTTTCTGTACTTCCTTGCCTTGTTTTTTGTGATGTCATATAATTAAATAGCGTATGTCTGCGAATAATGCAGATGACCATTGATTTGTGATATGCAATGAGGAAAAGAAGGGGACAGAATGGCCTATACGGCACTGTACAGGAAGTGGCGCCCGAAGACCTTTGACGAGGTGCGGGGCCAGGACCATATAGTCAGAACATTGAAAAACCAGATACAGTCGGACCGGATCGGTCATGCCTACCTGTTCTGCGGTACCAGAGGTACCGGTAAAACCAGTATCGCGAAGATCTTTGCAAGAAGCGTAAACTGCGAGAATCCCCAGGACGGGAACCCCTGCTGTACCTGCAGCATGTGCAAACGGATAGAGGCGGGCAATTCCCTGAATGTGGTGGAGATCGACGCCGCTTCCAACAATGGCGTGGACGATGTCCGGGAGATCAGAAACCAGGTGCAGTATCCTCCGTCAGAGGGAAAGTACCGGGTATTCATCATCGATGAGGTCCACATGCTTTCGGCGGGTGCCTTCAATGCCCTGCTGAAGACGCTGGAAGAACCTCCGGCCTACGTGATCTTTATCCTGGCGACCACCGAGGTCAACAAGATCCCGGTGACCATACTTTCCCGGTGCCAGAGATATGATTTCCGGCGGATTTCCGTGCAGACCATCGCGGGACACCTGATGGAGCTGGCGAAATCGGAGGGAATCGATGCCGAAGAGCGGGCAATCCGGTATATTGCCCGGGTAGCCGACGGCTCCATGCGAGACTCCCTGAGTCTGCTGGACCAGTGCGCGGCGTTTCACTTCGATGAGACGCTGACCTATGAGAACGTGCTGGATGTGCTGGGCGCGGTGGACAACAGCGTATTTACGAGGCTGTTTGATGCCATCTGCGCAGGAGACACAAAAGCCTGTCTGGAAGAAGTGGCGGCCATGGTGGACCAGGGCCGGGAGCTCTCCCAGATGGTGACGGACTTTATCTGGTATATGCGGAATATTCTTCTCATCAAGGCCGCCGGCGGTACGGCGGACGGCCGGATGGAAGAGATGATAGATGTTTCGGGGGAAAATGCAGCCGTCCTCTCCCGGCAGGCGGATGCGGTCAGTGAAGACACGCTGATGCGGTACATCCGCGTGTTCTCGGAGCTTTCCGGAACACTCCGGTTATCTTCCCAGAAGCGGGTGCTCACGGAGATTGCCGTGATAAAACTTACAAAGCCGCAGATGGAGACCAATCTGGAATCGGTGCTGCAGCGGCTCGATACCCTGGAGCGCCAGATGGAAGAGCGGCCGGCAGCAGCCGGGATTCCGGACCTGGGAGACCCTGAAAAGCTGGCGGCGCTGGCAAAGCTCGCGGCCGGAAGTATGGGCCAGGGGAACGGAACGGAAGAAAAGCCGGCGGAACCGCAGACCATCACGCTGCCGAAGGCAGAGTACGACGATCTGATGCTTGTCCGGAAGGAATGGCCGAAGATTGTGAGCATGCTGGGAAGGTCGCTGGGGTCGGTTCTCAGGGATTCTTTCGTGAAACCCAACGGGGAAAGCCGCATGAGCATCCTGATAGAGGATGGCATGCACTGCCAGATTGCCGGCACCGAGGCTCATCTGGAGGAGATCCGGAAGCTGGTGGCGGACCAGTACGGAAAGGATATTTCCTTTTCCGTCAAATCCCGCGGCGGAGAGATGATAGAGGATACTACCTATGTCACGGACGACGATTTGTCCGTGATTCATATGGATATCAGTGAAGAAGAGGATTAAGGAGGAAACACCATGGCAAAACGGGGCGGATTTCCGGGCGGCATGCCGGGAAATATGACGAACCTTATGAAGCAGGCGCAGAGAATGCAGCGTCAGATGGAAGAGAAGCAGAAGGAGATCCAGGAGAGAGAGTACAGCGCGACCGCAGGCGGTTCCGCTGTGACCGCCGTGGTTTCCGGTAAAAAGGAAGTTCTCTCCGTGAAGATTGCGCCGGAAGCGGTGGATCCCGATGACGTCGAGATGCTGGAGGACCTGATTGTCGCTGCAGTGAATGAGGCGATGAAGAAGGCGGAAGAAGACAGCAGCGCCGAGATGGCGAAGCTGACCGGCGGACTGGGCGGACTCGGAGGAGGTCTTTCCTTCTGATATGGATTATTACAGCACACAGATTACAGGTCTGATCGAGCAGCTGTCGAGGCTTCCGGGCATCGGCAGCAAGTCCGCGCAGAGACTGGCGTTTCACATTATCAATATGCCGGTGGAGCAGGCAGAAAAGCTCTCCCAGGCAATTGTGGATGCGCGGAAGAATGTGCGCTACTGCCGGGAGTGCCAGACGCTGACGGACAATGATATCTGTCCGATCTGCGCAAATCCCAAGCGGGACCACGATACCATTATGGTGGTGGAGACCACAAGGGATCTGGCGGCCTATGAGAAAACGGGCAAGTATGAGGGCGTCTATCATGTGCTGCACGGAGCCATTTCCCCGATGCTGGGCATCGGACCGAATGACATCCGGCTGAAGGAACTGATGACGCGGCTCGGAAAGGAATCGGTGCGGGAAGTAATCATCGCGACCAATTCCAATCTGGAGGGAGAGACGACGGCGATGTATCTGTCGAAGCTGATCAAACCCACCGGAATCCGGGTGACAAGAATTGCCAGCGGCGTCCCCGTGGGGGGCGATCTGGAATATACAGATGAGGTAACGCTTCTGCGCGCTCTGGAAGGGCGCACAGAATTGTAACAATGCTGCAGTGAGTATTGTACGAGGAGACTGTAAAATGGATAAGTACGAGTTCAAGATCAAAGTCGAGCAGATCAAAAAGCTGGTCAACAAGGGCGATTATGAGACTGCGATGAAGATCGCCGACACCATCGACTGGCGGAGGGTGCGCAGCACCAGCCTTCTGACGATGGCGTCCAGCATCTATGAGAAGAACCTGGAATACCAGGACGCGAAGGACATCCTTCTGATTGCCTATGAGCGCGCGCCGATCGGCCGCGGTCTGCTCACAAAACTGACAGATCTGGCACTTCGCGAGGGAAATGTCAAGGAGGCGGAAGCGTATTACAGGGAATACTGCGACCTGGTCGGGGATGAGGATTCCATGCAGTATCTGCTGCGTTATCTGATCCTGGAAGCGAAGGAAGCGCCGGTGGAGCAGCAGATCAATGCGCTGGAGCAGTACTGCCAGGAAGAGCTGGATGACAAGTGGCTCTATCATCTGGCAGAGCTGTATGAGAAGGCCGGCCGCACGGACGATTGCGTGAAGGCCTGCGATAAGATCATGCTGATGTTCGGCATCGGCAAATATGTGGACAAGGCGATGGAGATGAAGCTCCGCTACGCCCCGCTGAACAAGTACCAGATGGATCTGGTGGAGAACCGGGAGAAGTATGAGCAGAAGCTCCGCGACGTGGAAGAGCGCTACAGAGTAGACGATTCCTACGACGAAGAGGAAGAAGACGAGTACGGCGAGGCGGAACTGGCCTCTGAAGTAAACGGCATTATGGACGAGGAAGCAGCGGAGGAAGAAGCACCGGCGGAGGAAGAAGCTGCAGAGGAAGCGCCGGCCGAGGAGGAAGCTCCGGAAGAGGCGCCGGCTGAAGAAGAACCTGCAGAGGAAGCTCCGGCAGAAGAGGCACCGGCAGAAGAGGCAGCTGAAGAAGAAGCGCCTGCAGAGGAAGCACCCGCGGAAGAAGCGGCTGCAGAAGAGGCACCCGCAGAGGAAGTTCCTGCAGAAGAAGCA
>DMCD01000155.1:8153-10276 GCA_003445895.1 Lachnoclostridium sp.
GCAGAAGAAGCAGCCGCAGAGGAAGCAGCTGCAGAAGAAGCAGCTGCAGAGGAAGCAGCTGCAGAGGAAGCACCCGCAGAGGAAGCTCCGGCGGAGGAAGCTCTGGCGGAGGAAGTAACAGTGCAGGAGACCGCGCTGGAGGACAATCTGGTGGCCAGCCTGCATGAGGCGAAGGCCGAAGAGGACCTTGCCCGCGAGGTTTCCCGGATCAAGCCCTATTCCGACGGAACAGAGGCTGAGGTTCCGGATGACAAGACCCGCGTGTTTAAGAAGGTGCAGGCCGAGGAGAGTGCAGAACCGGAGAAGACCCAGGCAGAAGCCTTCGCAGCGGCAGCCGGCATTGCAGAGGAAGCCGGCGCAGCGGCAGCATTTGCCAGAGGCGCAGCAGAACAGGCGGCAGAGCCGGCAGCAGAGCCCGCAGATTCTCTTGAGGATCTGGACCTGGACGACCTGGATGAGGAGATCCCGGAGCGCACACCGAACCGCCTGATGGTGGCAGCAGATGATTCTGCAGCAGGACTTCAGAACGCCCTGGATCTTTTAAAGAAGGTTCATGTGGAGCGGGGAATCAAGAATGCAGCGGCCAAGATCAGCGGCGACAAGCTGAACCGCCGCGGTGTCTTTGCGGTGGCGGAGAAGCTGACCGGCAAGGACCTGATCATCGAGAAGGCCGGAGACCTGGACCGCGTAACCCTGGAAGAGCTGAATGACTTTATGGCCCAGACCGGGGACAGAATGTCGGTGGTACTCATCGATTCCGAGGGGGCACTGGCAGAACTCAGAAACAACTGGCCGGAGCTGACCGAAGTCTTCGCCGGTGACGGAAAGTCTGCGGCAAAGGCTGCACCGGCGGAGCCGGCAAAGTCTGCAGAGCAGATCCGGGCAGAAGAGGAAGCAGAAGAGGCCCGCAGAGCAGCGGAAGCGCAGGCTGCGGCAGCTGCAGCGGCACAGGCAGAGAAGGAAGCCGAGGCTGCAAAGGCAGCGGAAGAAGCACGGCAGAAGGAAGACCGGGCGGCAGAGGAAAGCCGCATGCAGGCGAGATACGAGAAGGACGAAGCTCCGGAAGATGAGATGGAGGTAGAAGAATTCGTTCAGTATGCATGCCAGTATGCGACGGAGATCGACTGCTCCATCGACGGAAAGAGCAAACTGGCGCTTTATGAGCGTGCAGAGATGATGGAGGAAGACGGTACCCCGCTGACCAGAGAGAGCGCCGTGAACCTGATCGAGCACGCGGCGGACAAGGCGGAAAAGAAGTCCTTCTTCTCCCACCGTTATGATAAGAACGGCCTCCTGATCCTGAAGGAGAAGCATTTCTTCGATTAATATGGAGTATATCAGAGAAAACTGGATGACTGTGGCGGTGGTAGTCTACCTCGTTGCCATGGTGCTGTACGGGCACTACCGGGGATTTCTCCGGACATCCGTGACGGCTGCAGCCACAGTGATCACTCTGGCCTGCGCACGGTACGGTACGCCGGTTATCGTGAGCTTTCTGCGGACAAAGACAGGGATTCCGGCGCTGCTGGAAAAGAACATCCTGGAGAAGATCGGCATGACGGGCGCAGAGCAGCTTACGGGGCCTGCAGAACAGCGTATGGCCATTGAGGCGGCAAATCTGCCGGAGGCCATTAAGAAAGCGCTGGTAGAGAACAACAACAGCGAAATCTACCGGATGCTGGGGGTGGATACCTTTGCGCGGTATGTATCGGGGTATGTGGCAAACTGTATGCTGGGCATTATTGTGTTCCTGCTGATCTTTCTTGCCGTATTCCTGCTGCTTCGCTTTCTGGTGATTGCCCTGGATATCATTGAGCGCATACCGGTGCTGGCGGGCCTGAATCAGATCGCCGGCGCGGTGCTGGGCGGCGTTATGGCCCTGGTCTTTCTCTGGGTCGCCATGCTCGTGGTTACGGCCTGTGGGGGAACTGCTGCAGGGGCGTTTCTCCTGGCAGAGATTGCCCGGAGTCCGGTAGCAAGCTTCATCTACCGGCACAATGCGCTGGGACTGCTGGCGCTGATGGTCGTGAAGACCGTGCTGTAGATGCCGCATTTCATCATTACATTTATAATTAAAGAAAACAGAGACAAAAAACCATCGGGCGGGGCGCTGCAGAAGCAGC
>DMCD01000155.1:10426-10585 GCA_003445895.1 Lachnoclostridium sp.
AGGAACAAAAGCAGAATTCCGCCAAAAATCTGAATTCGGAGGAAGGCACAAAATGCGGATAAAATAAGGGGTTTGACCCCATATCTAGTGGCTGGAAAAATTGTTCAAAAAAATAAAAATATTTGCTTGACTTTTAAAATCCCGGGTGCTATAGTACGG
>DMCD01000269.1 GCA_003445895.1 Lachnoclostridium sp.
GTGGTGCGGATTCTTAAGCATGCCGGCATCGAGATGGCGGGAAAGACAGCCACCATCGTGGGCCGGAGCGAAGTGGTGGGGCGTCCGCTCTGCATGCTGCTCCTGAAGGAGAACTGCACCGTGACCATGTGCCATACCAAGACAAGAGACCTTCCCACCGCCTGCAGGACGGCGGATATTCTGGTGAGCTGCGCCGGCAGCAGGAATCTGATTGACCGCAGCTGTATCAAGCCGGGGGCAGTGGTGATTGATGTGGGATTCAACGTGGACGAAGAGGGACACCTCTCCGGCGATGTGGATTTTGAGAGTATAAAGGACGTCGCCTCGGCGGCAACGCCGGTTCCCGGCGGTGTCGGCGGCGCAACGACCGCGATTCTGGCGGAACATCTGGTGAAAGCCGCCAAGACTTGTTTTTCTGAAAAGTCCCGTGTAAAATAGGATTCAGACAGAACGGCATCTCCCTGGGGAGGTGCGATGAAACAGAAGATGACGGGGGTTGTCCGGGCGGGCGCGGCAGCACTTATTATTGCCATACTGACCGGAATGTATGCGGCAGGCTGCGGCATGCCCGCGGAAAAGAAAACAGAGATTCTCCTGGCAGAACCGGAAGAAGAATCCCCATCCTCTGAGGGACAGTCGGAGGATGGACAGGATGCGGCGGATGCGGCAGTCCATGTCTGCGGCGCGGTAGAACGCGCCGGCGTTTACCGGCTGCCATTGGGAAGCCGGGTGATTGACGCGGTGGAATGTGCCGGCGGCATGACGGCGGATGCGGATCCGGACCGGCTGAATCTCGCGGAATATGTAAAAGACGGAGAACAGATACGGATCCCTTATCTGGATGAGGAACCGGAAGAGGGCGATAGCCCTCCCGGGGATAGCCGGGTGAATATCAATACCGCATCAAAGGAGGAGCTGATGTCCCTTCCGGGCATCGGGGAATCCCGGGCGGAGGATATTCTGGCCTGGCGCAGCAAGAGCCGGTTTGAAAAACCGGAGGATATCATGAACGTGCCGGGGATCAAAGAGGGGGCGTTTCGAAAGCTGGAAGGCAGAATCCGGACCAAGTAACCGGATGTTCCGGCTCGGAGATGAGGTGAAGAATGGCAAAGGTTCTGGTTGTCGACGATGAAAAGTCGATTGTAAAGGGAATCCGGTACAGTCTTCTGCAGGATAACTACGAGGTGGACTGTGCTTACGACGGGGAAGAGGCACTGGCCATGGCGCGCACAGGCAATTATGACATCGCGCTCCTGGACGTGATGCTTCCGAAGATGTCGGGCACCGAGGTCTGCCAGGCAATCCGGGAATTCTCGGATCTGCCCATAATCATGCTGACGGCGAAGAGCGAGGATATGGACAAGATTCTCGGTCTGGAATACGGCGCGGATGACTATATCACGAAACCTTTTAATATCCTGGAGGTCAAAGCCCGCATGAAGGCCATCCTCCGGAGAAGTGCAAGGCAGCAGAAGAGAGATGCAGAGGAAAAGCCTGCGTCGGAGGTGCTTTCGGCAGGAGAGCTCCGGCTGGATATCGAGAGCCGCAGGGTGCTGATGGGAGACCGAGAGATCAATCTCACGGCCAGAGAATACGACCTGCTGGAACTCTTTATCCGGAATCCGGGACATGTTTACAGCAGAGAAGAGCTCCTGAAGCTGGTCTGGGGCAACCGGGCCGCGGCCGGCGGCGACGTGCGCACGGTGGACGTCCATGTGCGAAGGCTTCGGGAAAAGGTGGAACCGAGTCCCAGCGAACCGAAGTATATCCATACCAAGTGGGGCGTCGGCTATTATTTCCGCTACCGGCAGGGTTGAGAAATGAAGATTACACTGATTACGGTCGGAAAGATCAAAGAAAAGTATTTTACCGATGCCATCGCCGAATATATGAAGCGTCTTTCCAGGTACTGCAAGCCGGAGATTATCCAGGTGGCAGATGAAAAGACGCCGGAGAATGCGGCGCTGGCAGTGGAAAAGCAGGTAAAGGACACGGAGGGCGAGCGGATTCTGCGCCATGTGGCCGAGGACGCCTTCGTGGTGGCGCTGGAGATTCGGGGAGAGATGCTTTCCTCCGAGGAACTGGCTGACTTTATCGAAAGAAAGCAGGTAAGCGGCACAAGCCACATCCAGTTTGTGATAGGCGGATCCCTGGGACTGTCGGAGGCGGTCCTCAGGCGAGCGGATTACCGGCTGAGTTTTTCCAGGATGACCTTTCCCCATCAGCTGATGCGGGTGGTGCTTCTGGAGCAGATTTACCGCAGTTTCCGGATTATCGCCGGAGAACCGTACCACAAATAAGCAGAAAATCCATGAGGGAGGTAACCTGAATGTCTGAGAATGATAAGAGCTTAATTGAACTTGAGGAGAATGAGTCCATCGGTGAGGTGAAGATTGCCGATGAAGTGGTGGCTACCATCGCGGCCATCGCCGCAACCGAGGTGGCGGGAGTCGATTCCGTGGCCGGCAACATGACCAACGAGATGCTCGGAAAGCTCGGCATGAAGAATCTGAGCAGAGGCGTGAAGGTCAGCGTGGAGGAGGGACATGTCAGCGTGGA
>DMCD01000070.1:0-3539 GCA_003445895.1 Lachnoclostridium sp.
TTTGCGTGATACGGCCTGCAGGCGGTCATCTGCAGGCCAACGGACATCGAGCGGCTGTGCCGCGAGATGCCCGTATCGCGCCGACGAGATGTCTGTATCGCGCCGCCTGGGGCCATCCTGTCGTTTCTGCGAATTTGTGCGAATTCTTGTGTGATTTTTTCAGATTATGTGATAAAATAGAGTATTAAGTTTTTTGGTCCTTACTTCTCATGGGAAGCACTTCTTAACACGGAGGCGTCTATGAACATCAGAGAGCGGGAAGAACAGTGGGAGAAGGAGTATCTGAGTCCCTATGCGGCACTCAGCATAAACTCGCGCGGCCGTGACAGGGAGGAGCAGCCCTGCGACATGCGCACCGTATACCAGCGGGACAGGGACAGAATCCTGCACTGCAAGGCGTTTCGGCGGATGAAGCACAAGACGCAGGTCTTTCTGGCCCCGGAAGGGGATCATTACCGGACCAGGCTTACCCACACGCTGGAGGTGGCACAGATTGCCAGAACCATTGCCCGGTGCCTCAGGCTGAACGAGCCCCTGACCGAGGCCATTGCCCTGGGACATGACATCGGACACACGCCCTTCGGCCATGCGGGGGAGCGGATCCTGAATCAGCTTACGCCGGGAGGATTTGCCCATTACCGGCAGAGCGTGCGGATTGTCGAGGTTCTGGAGAAGAACGGGGAGGGACTGAACCTGACCTGGGAGGTCCGGAACGGCATCATGAATCACCGGACCACGGGCCATCCGGCCACGCTGGAGGGCGATGTGGTGCGGCTTTCCGATAAGGTGGCCTATATCAACCATGATATCGACGACGCCATCCGCGGTAAGATCTTCCGGGAGGAGGACATCCCGAGACGATTTACCGACGTGCTGGGAAACAGCGTAAAAAGCAGACTGGACCTGCTGATCCGGGATATTATCCGGCAGAGCGAGGACAGAGATCATATCTGCATGTCTCCTGAGGTGGAGGAGGCCATGCACGAGCTCCGGAAATGGATGTTCGAGAATGTCTACACCAACCCGCGGGCAAAGTCGGAGGAGGGCAAAGCCCAGAATATGCTGACGATGCTGTGGGATTATTATCTGGAGCACACAGAGGAGATGCCTGCCGAGTATATTGAACTGATGCAGACGCGGAACGAGCCGAAGACCAGGGTTGTCTGCGACTACGTCGCCGGGATGACGGACATCTACGCCATCAATAAATTCACCGAATTATTCGTGCCTGTGACATGGAAGGGATGATTCCCGACATGGAGGGAATTGATTCCGGAAGGGAATGCGTTTCGCAGGGACAGACCGAAGGAAAGGAGATAGGATGCCATATTATCCGGAAGAGATTATCGAAGAAGTCCGGTCAAGAAATGATATTGTGGATATTATCTCCGGTTACATCAAACTGAAAAAGTCGGGAAACAGCTATTTCGGGCTGTGCCCGTTCCACGGGGAGAAGACCCCGTCCTTTCACGTGATTCCGGACCGGCAGATGTATCACTGCTTCGGCTGCGGCGTCAGCGGCAATGTCTATACCTTCGTCATGGAGTATGAGAATTATACCTTCCGTGAGGCGGTGGAGATGCTGGCGGACCGGGCGGGCGTTGCACTGCCGAAGATGGAATATTCGAAAGAGGCGAAAGCGGAGGCGGAGCGGAAGAATACGCTCCTGGAGATCAATAAGCTGGCGGCGAATTATTTCTATTATCAGCTTCGCCAGCCCCAGGGACAGCAGGGATATGAATACCTGAAGAAGCGGAAGCTTTCCGAGGAGACCATGAAGCGCTTCGGACTGGGCTATTCCAACAAGACCAGCGATGACCTGTACCGGTACCTCAAGGACAACAAGGGCTATCAGGACAGTATCCTGCGGGAGACGGGACTATTTACCTATTCCGAGCGGGGCGTCTTCGACAAGTTCTGGAACCGGGTCATGTTCCCGATTATGGACGCCAACAGCCGGGTCATCGGCTTCGGCGGCCGCGTGATGGGGGACGGGGAGCCGAAGTATCTGAATTCGCCGGAGACAAAGATCTTTGAGAAGAGCAGGAATCTCTACGGGCTCAATTACGCCAGGACCGCCAGAAAGGGATACATGCTTCTCTGCGAAGGCTACATGGATGTCATCGCCCTGCACCAGGCGGGATTTACCAATGCGGTGGCGTCCCTCGGCACGGCGCTGACGGAACGGCATGCATCGCTTCTGAAGCGGTACACGGATACGGTGATCCTGACCTACGACAGCGACGGCGCGGGCGTAAAGGCGGCGCTCCGGGCCATTCCGATGCTGCGGGCCGTGGGCATATCCACGAAGGTGCTGAATATGCGGCCCTGGAAGGACCCGGATGAGTTTATCAAGAATCTGGGCGCCGAAGAGTTTGAAAAGCGGATCGGGGAAGCGAGAAACAGCTTCCTCTATGAGATCGATATCCTGCGCCGGGACGTGGATATGGAGGACCCGGAGCAGAAGACAAAGTTTTACAATGCGGCAGCCAGGAAGCTTCTGGAGTTTACGGAGCCCCTGGAGCGCAATAATTATGTGGAAGCGGTGGCCAGGGAGTTTTACATTCCCCAGGATGAGCTGAAGCAGCTGGTGAACCGGCTGGGGATGCGGGGAGAGGCACCTGCTCCGCCGAAGACGGATGAGCCGGCGGCACCCGCAAGGCCGAAGAAGAAGGGAAAGGATGAGGGAATCCGGCAGTCGGAGCGCCTTCTCCTGACCTGGCTGATTGAGGACCCGTCCCTCTTTGATATGATTGAGGGAAAGCTGGGACCTGAAGATTTTACCGAACCCCTCTACCGCAAAGCGGCGGAGGATGTATTCCAAGAACACAGAAAGGCGGTGGATGGGAAAGTCAACGCGGCAGCGATTTTGTCCCGCTACATCGATGATGAGGGAACTTACCGGGAGGTTGCGGCCCTGTTCAATGAGGACATGAGAACGCCTCTGGAAGGGGAAGAACACCGGAAAGCGTTTGCCGAGACGGTAAGGCGGATTAAGAAAAACAGCCTGGATACGAGAATCAGGAATGCAACGGATATTGAGACACTGCAGAAGCTGATTCGCGAACAGGCGGAGCTAAGGAGGCTGTTTCTATGACGAGAAATCATGCAATGGCGAATTCAGAGGCGGCGGAGGAGATGACCGCCGCAGAAGTTCTGGCTCCGGAGAACGGAGAAGGCGCAGAGACGGGACGCAGTGAGCAGGAATTTTCCGAGAAACTGCAGAAGCTTCTGGAACTTGCCCGCAGCAGAAAGAATGTGCTGGAAGAGTCCGAAGTGACCCGGTTTTTCCGCGGCGAAGTACTCCGGCCGGAACAGCTCGACAGAATCTATGACTTCCTTGATGACAACAATGTGGATGTGCTGAGGCCGGAAGACGGACTGGACATGGACCCGGACTTCTTCCTGGAGCAGCAGGAGGAAGAGGGAGGCGACCCGGATGCGGAAATCGATGTGAATGACCTCTCCCTGAGTGTGCCGGAGGGCGTCAGCGTCACGGACCCGGTCAGAATGTATCTGAAGGAGATCGGCAAGGTGCC
>DMCD01000070.1:3675-3850 GCA_003445895.1 Lachnoclostridium sp.
AGAAAGCGCCTCGCGGAAGCAAATCTCCGTCTGGTGGTCAGCATTGCCAAGCGCTATGTGGGCCGGGGCATGCAGTTCCTGGATCTGATCCAGGAGGGAAACCTGGGCCTGCTGAAGGCGGTGGAAAAGTACGATTACAAGAAGGGATTCAAGTTCAGTACCTACGCCACCTGGT
>DMCD01000070.1:3926-8981 GCA_003445895.1 Lachnoclostridium sp.
GTGGATCCGTCAGGCCATCACCCGCTCGATCGCCGACCAGGCGCGGACGATCCGGATTCCCGTTCACATGGTTGAGACCATTAACCGTCTTGTTAGGACCTCCCGTCAGCTTCTGCAGGAGCTGGGCAGAGAGCCGAAGCCGGAGGAGATCGCGGAGCGCATGGAGATTTCCGTCGACCGCGTGCGGGAAATTATGAAGATTTCCCAGGATCCGGTTTCCCTGGAGACACCCATCGGAGAGGAAGAAGACAGCCACCTTGGCGATTTTATACAGGATGACAATGTGGAAGTTCCCATCGATGCGGCGACTTCCAAACTCCTCCACGAACAGCTGATGGAGGCGCTTTCCACGCTGACCGAGCGGGAGCAGAAGGTGCTCCGCCTGCGGTTCGGTCTCGATGACGGAAAGCCCCGGACGCTGGAGGAAGTGGGCCGGGAGTTCGACGTGACCAGAGAGCGCATCCGCCAGATCGAGGCGAAGGCACTCCGGAAGCTGCGTCATCCCAGCAGAAGTAAAAAACTGAAGGATTATCTTGATGAGTAATACAGCACTTTCAAAACGCCTCGCAGCCATCGCTTCTTTTGTAGATGATGGCCTGGTTCTGGCGGATATCGGCACGGACCACGGCTTCCTGCCCATTTCCCTGGTGCAGGAGGGCAGAGTGCCGAGGGCTCTGGCCTGTGATGTGCGGAAGGGCCCGCTGGCGCAGGCCGAGAAGAATGTCTCGATGCGGGGCCTCGCGGACCGGATTGAGACCCGCCTTTCCGACGGATTCTCGGCGGTTTTGCCGGGGGAGGCGGAATGCGCGGTGATCGCCGGCATGGGCGGGCAGCTCACTTGCCGGATCCTTTCGGAGGGGATGCCGGTAGTGGAAAAGCTTTCCCAGCTGGTGCTTTCGCCCCAGTCGGAGCAGGATGAGGTGCGCCGTTTTGTATATGACCACGGGATGCATATCGCCCGGGAAGAGATGCTCACGGACATGGAGAAGTATTATGTGGTCCTGGACGTGCGAAAGGGCACAGGTCCCATGGAGAAGTCCTGCTATTTCCGCTACGGGCGGTGCCTCATAAAGGAGAAGAATCCGGTCCTTCTGGAGTACCTGGATAAGGAATGCCGGACCATGACCGAAATCCGCGAAAAGCTTAAAAATAGCGGAACCGAAGGGGCACGGAAGCGTCTTTCGGAAATTGATCTGATACTCGACGAAAACAGGGAGGCAGCAGATGAGATGCGATGAAATTATCCGGCTCTGCCGGGAACTGGCCCCGGAGGAACTGGCCTGCGACTGGGACAATCCGGGACTGCTGGCAGGTAGAAGCGACCGGGAGGTGGAAAAGATTCTCCTGGCGGTCGATGTGACGGATGAAGTGATAAACCAGGCGGCGGAGTGGGGCGCGGACATGATCATTTCCCACCATCCGCTGATTTTCAGGGGAATCAAGAAGGTCAATGACACGGATTTCGTGGGACGCCGGATTCTCCGCCTGATTCAGAAGGATATTTCCTGCTATGCGATGCATACAAACTTCGACGCGGCCCCCGGCTGCATGGCGGATCGGGCGGCAGAGATGCTGGGCCTTTCGGATACGAAGGTTCTGGAGGTCCTGGGAAGTCTTGCCGACGGAAAGCCCTATGGCATCGGCCTTTCGGGCTCACTGCCGGAGGAGATGACGCTCATGGAGCTCGCCCGCAGGGTGAAGGAGACCTTCAATATTCCCCATGTCAGCGTCTTCGGCGACCTGGATTCCGGGAAGAAGCTGAAGTGTGCCGCCATCTGCCCGGGCTCCGGCGGAAGCGAGATTGAGCTTGCCCTCGGGGCTGGCGCGGAGGTCTATATCACCGGCGACATCAGTCATCACGAGGGACTGGATGCGGCGGAGCGGGGCCTTGCGGTCATTGATGCCGGCCACTACGGCATCGAGCACATCTTTATGCCGATTATGGAGAAGTACCTGGGGAAGGTGCTTCCGAAGGAGATTAAGATCCGGCGCGCTGCGGATATATTCCCGCAGAAGGTGGTATAACTGCAGTGGGGGGGATGTGCACGCGTGCGCGTCCTGAACGGAAGCCCGCAGTGACTTGCGCGGAACGGAAACATTTGCCAGACATGTTTTTCAGGAAAGGAGAACACTATGGTCAGAGTAACTGTCGGAACTGAGACACGCGAGTATGCGTACGGCACGACTTTCCTGGAAATTGCAAAGGATTTTCAGGATAAGTATGACAGCGATATTCTTATGGTTTCCGTGAACGGAAGACTGCGGGAACTGCACCGGAAGCTGGAAAAGGAGTCGGAGCTGGTATTTCTGACGGCCCGGGACAAGGCCGGAATCAACGCTTACCGGCGCAGCGTCCTGTTTATCCTGCTGAAGGCCTGGTGCGATGTGTACGGTAAGGATGAGGTCAATGCGCTGGTATCCTGTTTTACCATGGGAAGCGGCCTCTACATTGAGCGTATCGACGGCAGGCCGGTGACACAGGAGGAGCTGGACAGGGTGTATACCCGCATGCGGGAGATTACCGAGGAGAAGGTGGTCATCTACAAGCGGAGCCTCGGCACCGAGGATGCCATTGAGATGTTCGGGCGGCACGGTATGGAGGACAAGGAACGGCTGTTCCGCTTCCGCACCGCCTCCAGTGTGAATGTGTACAGCATCGAGAATTACGACAATTATTTTTACGGCTACATGGTCCCGGATACCGGGTATATCCGGGTATATTCGCTGGAACTGTTTGACCGCGGATTTATCCTGAATTCTCCGAAGCGGGAGGACCCGACGTTTCTGCCCCCGATTAACGAAAGCCGCAAGCTGTTTGATACCCAGCTTTCCGCTGAAAAATGGAGCCGCGCGCTGGGAATCGCTGACGTAGGTTCTCTGAACCAGGCCATTGCGGACGGAAAGACCCGGGATATTATCCTGATGCAGGAGGCGCTGCAGGAAAAGCAGATCGGCGATATCGCCGAGACGATTGTGAAGTCCGGACGGAAGATCGTTATGATCGCCGGCCCGTCGTCTTCGGGCAAAACTACCTTTTCCCACCGGCTGAGCATTCAGCTGGCTGCGCTGGGCATGAAGCCCCATCCGGTGGAGGCGGACAATTATTTCGTCAACCGCGAGGACACGCCGAAGGATGAGAAGGGGGACTATGATTTTGAGTCTCTCGGTGCCATCGACGTGAAGCAGTTTAATAAGGATATGCTGGGACTTCTGAACGGGGAGAAGGTGGAGATTCCGAGGTTCAATTTTGTCTCCGGCAGGCGGGAGTACAAAGGCGATTATCTCACCCTGGGCCAGGATGATGTCCTGATCATCGAGGGCATCCACTGCCTGAATGAGAAGATGTCCTATGCGCTGCCGGCGGACAAGAAGTTCCGTGTCTATATCAGCGCGCTGACGCAGCTGAATATCGATAACCATGACCGTATTCCGACCACCGACGGACGGCTGATCCGCCGCATGATCCGGGACGCCAGAAGGCGGGGAACCAGTGCGAGAGAGACCATCCGCCGCTGGGATTCCGTGCGCCGGGGCGAAGAGCGGAACATCTTCCCCAACCAGGAGACGGCGGACGTGATGTTCAACTCCGCGTTGGTCTACGAGCTGGCCGTGCTGAAGCAGTTCGCGGAACCCCTTCTTATGAATATTCCCAGAGACTGCGAGGAATACCAGGAGGCCAAGCGTCTGCTCAAGTTCCTGAGCTACTTCCTCGGCGTTTCCAGCGAGTGGGTGCCCACAAACTCCCTGCTCCGTGAGTTCGTAGGCGGCGGCGTCTTCAACGTATAAGCGAAAGTTAAACTGCCAGAAGGCGGAAAACTTCAAATCGGAATAAACAAGCTTTCAGGCGGTGTGCTGCGCACACCGCCTGTTTCCTTTCGCCAGAAAAAGTGTGGTGGGGAGGAACCTGCCGCGCCGCCGGCGCGGCGGAAGCTTGTTTGTGCGGCCGGGAGTGCAAAAGCGGATCCGGAGGAAAAGGATGAAGAAGCAGGGACTTAAGACTTGAAGTTTCCTCTGAAATCTGATAAACTTCGATATGTTTTGAGCCGGACAGATGGTCGCTGCTGTAAGAGCCGAAAGGCTGCAGGAGAGGAAAGTCCGGGCTTCACAGGGCAGGATGCCAGATAACGTCTGGTGGAGGCGACTCCCAGGACAGTGCAACAGAAATATACCGCGTAAGCAATGAGTCCACACGGTCCGGGTTTTGGGCGGATGTGCAGGGCAGACTTGTCTGCAGCTGCACAGATGCACAAAAGTCGGGGTGCGCGGCGAATGCCGCGTATCCCACATGCTGTGCATGTGGGATACCTATGTGGAAATTCTGCGGGAGGTCTTCGGATCGATGACCGCGTTTACGTAAGGGTGGAAGGGCAGTGTAAGAGACTACCGCCTGGGTGGTAACACGCAGGGCACATGTAAACCCCATCCGAAGCAAGACCGAACAGGGAGCATATGGCGGCCCGTCAGCTCCCGGGCAGGTCGCTTGAGCCTGGCGGCGACGTCAGGTCTAGATAGATGACCATCCAACGACATAACCCGGCTTATCGTCCGGCTCAAAACTTCTGCAGTAAAGTCACGTAAGTAAAGACTCATAGATAATTTGACTCATTTATAGATATTCCCTATACAATTCCTGTGAAATTGACTTAAAATATTGGCAATGATATAATAACAACCGATGTTTTTGGGGGTGGAAAGGTAACTGGTGTGCCTCCTGGTCTTCAAAACCAGTGTTGGGCGCGAGAGCGTCCTGGGTGAGTTCGATTCTCACACGCCCTCGCCAAAAATAACCGGGAAAACCGTTACGATGCTGCCGCAAATGCGGCAGCATTTTGGATCTGCGGCCGTGACATGGAAGAGAACACGGCCGGAAGTCTGTATCGGGACAGCCAGTGGACTGTCAGCCGGAACAAAGCAAGCTTGTTAATGCAGCCGGAAGTATAGAAGCGGATTCGACAGGAGATTCTTGGCTGGAAGTCCGTACCGGGTCAGCCAGCGGACTATCAGCCGGAACAAAACAAGCTTGTTAATGCAGCCGGAAGTGCAGAAGCGGATCCG
>DMCD01000080.1 GCA_003445895.1 Lachnoclostridium sp.
TCTTTTAAAGTTTTTCTTGAAAAGGGCAGCCATATGGATAAAATCAATACCGCCGTATTTCTGAAGACGGCAGAAACCCTGAACTTCCGCAAAACCGCCGACGAGCTGGGCTACACCCAGGCCGGCGTCAGCTATATCATCAGCGCCATGGAGGAAGAACTGGGCCTTCCCCTCTTCATCCGGGAGTACGGGGGCGTTAAGCTCACCTCCGAGGGTCGGGCCCTGCTGCCCCAGTTCCGGGAGCTGGCTGCCGCGGAGCGCCTCCTCCGGGATCGGGTGGATGACCTGAAGAACCTGGACGCCGGCGAAATCCGGGTTCTGGTCTTCTACAGCATCTCCCTCCACTGGATCCCGGAGATTCTCGAGCGATTTCACCGGGACTATCCGAACATCCGGGTCCGGCTCATTTCCTGCGATGAGACCCTTCCCGCCCAGGAGATGGCAAGACGCCGGGAGGTGGACTGCGGTTTCTTCGTGCTGCCCGTCTCCGATGACCTGGAGGTCATCCCCGTCATGGATGAGCTGATGAAGGCCAGCTTTTCCCCGGAGCATCCCGCCGCAAAGCTGTCCCGTTTCCCGGTGGCGGATCTGGATCGGTACCCCTTCATTCACCTGACCCGGGATACCGAGGTGGCGGAGATTTTCCGGGCATATCATAAGGCGCCCAAAGTCAGCTTCACATCGGAAAATGACCTGAGCGCCCTCGCTATGGTGAGCAAAAATCTCGGTTACTGTATTAATTCCAGTATTCTTCTGGAGGATATTCCCTATCCTCTGGTATCTCTTGAGTTCGATGAACCCATCAGCCGGACCATCGGCATCGGAGCCCGGTCCCTCCGGGAGTGCCCGAAGGCGGCCAGGATGTTCATACGCTATGCCCTGGCGTGGCTTCAGGAGCGTTACGGCGTCCATCCCGGGGCGTCGCCTCTGGAAACCACCACCTGATAGCCGATACATTCCATCCGATCTTCCATGCAGCTTCTGCACTCCGCCGCCTCGTCGCCGGTGCAGATCTTTCCGTCATAGAGAAGGTATTTGCCCCGTACATCCGTGGGCGAAAGATTCGGCATAATCACATTGGCTCCGATGAGAATTCCCAGCTCTCTTCCCCGCGGGTCGATGGTGCCGAGGGCCGTGGTGGCGGGAATCAGTCCCTGGGGGAACATGAGCCGGAGAATGCCGATGAGAAATAGGGTGAGGTCCAGACTCCCCGCTGCCTTATCCCGGAAGGGCGTATCCTTGTGGGGGATAAAGGGGCCGATGCCGATCATCTCCGGCTGCAGATCCTGAAGAAACAGCAGGTCCTCCGCCAGATGCTCTGTCTTCTGATACGGCGCCTCCACCATCATGCCGGCTCCCACCTGGAATCCCAGATCCTTTAAATCAAAAAGGCACTGCCGCCTATGGGCAAAGGACAGATTCTCCGGATGGAGCTTCCCGTAGAGCTCCGTATCCGCCGTCTCATGGCGCAGCAGATACCGGTCCGCCCCCGCCTCCCGGAATCTCCGGTAGGATTCCTTTTCCTTCTCCCCGATGGAGAGGGTCACGGCACAGTCCGGGAATTCTTCCTTGATGCGGGATACGAGATGACAGACCTTATCATCGTCATAGAAGGGGTCCTCTCCGCCCTGCAGCACAAAGGTCCGAAAGTCCAGGTCGTACCCCATCCTGCAGCAGGCAAGAATCTCCTCCTCCGACAGCCGGTAGCGGTCGCAGGCACGGTTGCTTCTCCGAAGGCCGCAGTAATAGCAGTCATTCCGGCAGTAATTGGTGAATTCGATGAGTCCCCGGAGATACACCTGATTTCCGAAGTTCTCCTGCTGCCGTATTCTGGCCTTCTCTGCCAGATACTCTGCCAGGTCTTTATCCCGATGATCAATCAGGCGCACGAACTCCTCAGCACCCAGAGTTCTCTCTTCAAACAGGCGGTCAATCAGTTCCCGCATCACATACCTCCGCTCAGATCTTGGAATAGGCGGTTTTCACGGTGACGCCGTCCACCCGGCCCAGCTTTCCCGTCAGGGCGCTGATGACCTCTGCCGGAGCATCGATGGCGACGCTGATAAGCGATATCTTCTTCTCCCGGTAGGGAATCCCCATCCGCCCGATGATATACTCCCCGAAGTTGTGCAGAATCCGGTTCATCTCGCTGACGGACTCCGGATTTTCCACTACGATGGCGATAATCGCGATTCTCGTTTCTTTCTTCTCTGCATCCATATCCTTGTCCTCCCGCAGCCGTCTCTTAAGCTGTTCACTGCCCCCGGGCTTCTTTCCCGGCACCGGTCTCCACTTTGTCCAGAATGCCTTTCAGATGGGCTATGGTTACGCCATAGTTTGTCATGGGCACCCCCGCAGCCTTCGCCCGGGCTGTTCTCGCCAGCACAAACTTCCGGTTGAACATGCAGGCGCCGCACTGAATCACCAGGTCGTAATCCTCCAGATTCTCCGGGAAATCCGCCCCGGCCGTCATGTCGATGGTGAGCCCCTCGCCCGCCTTTTTCCGGAGAAACCGCGGAATTTTCACTCTTCCGATGTCCTCTTCCAGCGGTGCGTGGGTGCAGCACTCTGCGATCAGAACCCTCGAATTCTCAGTAAGCCTATCGATGGCCTTTGCGCTCTCCACATAATAGTCGATGTCCCCTTTATAGGCGGCAAACAGGATGGAAAAGGAGGTAAGCAGGCTCTTTTCCGGCTTCTTTTCATACACCCTGTCAAACACCTGGGAATCGGTGATGATGAGCTTCGGCGGCTCCTTGCACTGGGACAGGGCATCGTCCAGCTCATCGGTGGTGCAGCAGGTGACCACGCACTTCCGGTCCAGCAGCTCCCGTATGGTCTGCACCTGGGGAAGTATCAGGCGTCCGTCCGGCGCCTGGATATCCTGGGGCATGACCA
>DMCD01000271.1 GCA_003445895.1 Lachnoclostridium sp.
CGGATAAAAGACGGGTACGGCATCAATGAGTCTATCATCCGACGGGCGAAGGAAGACGGTATTGAGACCATCGTGACCTGCGACAACGGGATTTCGGCGGCAGCGCAGACGGCGCTGGCGAAGGAACTGGGCATGACGGTGGTGATCACCGACCACCATGAGGTGCCGACGGGAGAAAATGGCCAGATAGTGCCGCCGGCGGACGCGGTGATTGACCCGAAGCTTCTGGAGAGCCATTATCCTTTCCGGGAGATCTGCGGCGCGGTGGTGGCCTGGAAGCTGGTAGAACTCATATACCGGCTGGCGGGACGAGATGCTAAGGAATGGCTGGACTGGCTGGAATTTGCGGCCATCGCCACGGTGGGGGACGTTATGCCCCTGACCGATGAGAACCGGGTGATTGTCCGCGACGGGCTGAAAAAAATCGGCAGCACCCCGAATGTGGGACTCCGGAAGCTGGTGGAGAAAACGGGAGTCGACCCGAATCATATCACGGCGTACCATGTGGGCTTCGTCATCGGGCCCTGCATCAACGCCGGGGGAAGACTGGAAACGGCAAGACTGGCACTGGAGCTGTTTCTTAGCGAGGACCCGGAGGAGGCGGACCGGATAGCCCAGAATCTGCGGGACCTGAATGATAAGCGGAAAGACATGACCGAGACGGCGGTCCGGGAGGCGAAGGCCCAGGTGGATGCCGTATATGCCGACGATTCGGTGCTGGTGGTTTATCTGCCGGAGTGCCATGAGTCCCTGGCGGGCATCATTGCAGGGAGACTCCGGGAATTCTATCAGAAGCCGTCGATTGTTCTGACGGATGGCGCCGAATCCGTCAAGGGTTCCGGCCGGTCCATCGAGAATTATCACATGTTCCGGAAGCTGTCGGAGGTTTCCGACCTGCTGCTGAAGTTCGGCGGACACCCCATGGCGGCAGGGCTGTCTCTGAAGAAGGAGAATGTGGATGCCTTCCGGAGACGGCTGAACGAGAATGCGGGCCTGATGGAAGACGATTTCCGGGCAAAGGTATGGATTGACGTGCCGATGCCTTTCGGGTATGTTACGGAGAAGCTGGTGCGGGAGATGAAACTCCTTGAACCCTATGGGCAGGGGAATGAGAAACCCCTGTTTGCGGAGAAGGGCCTGTACATCCGGTCCTGCCGCGTGATGGGAAGAAACCGGAATGTGGTCCGGATGGTTCTGCAGGAAGAGAACGGATTTGCCATGGACGCCCTGTGGTTCGGCGACGGGGACAGCTTTGAGAAAGAGCGGGCCGGCCGGAAGAATCTGGATATCATCTATTATCCGGAGGTCAATGAGTTCGGCGGCGCCAGGTCTCTGCAGGCGGTCGTGCGCAGGGTTCGGTTTCATTAGTTAATGCGTAAAGAGGAAATAAGATGATACGGCGGGAAAATGTAATGCCCATCAGCTTTCTGAAGATGGAGAAGTTCACGGGAAGCTATGAGGGGATGCGGTATCGGATGGAGATGGTAAAAAAACCGGCGGACGAGGCGGCGGGCACGGCAGAAGAAACCGTGCTGAAGACGACTAAGTGGCCGGAACCATTTGCCTTTGACCATACACCGGAGGAGCAGAAGGTGTCGGCAGAGTTTTCTTTTGATGAGGCCGGTATCGAAGCTGCGGTGGCGTGGCTCAATGACGAGTGGAAAAAATGTGACGGATGGAAAAATGTATGAACTGGAAACAGGAATATAAGGAGGGACTCTCCGGCGGCCTGGCAATCGGCCTGGGATACCTTCCCGTATCGTTTACCTACGGGTTTATGGCAGTATCCGGCGGGCTTCCGGTGTGGGTGGCCGTGCTGATATCGCTGACGAATCTGACAAGCGCAGGGCAGTTTGCGGGAACGAATCTGATCTTTGCCGGCGCCGGCTATCTGGAGCTGACGCTGACGGTGCTGGTGATCAACCTCCGCTATATGCTGATGTCTCTTTCGCTGTCCCAGCGGCTGGAGAAGGGAATGTCCACGGTAAAGCGGCTGCTGTTCTCCTTCGGCATTACCGATGAAACCTTCGTGGTGGCCTCGGTCCGGAAGGGAGACCTGACATTCCCCTATCTGATGGGCCTGATTACGCTGCCGATTGTGGGCTGGACAACCGGAACGGCGCTGGGCGCCTCCATCACCGGGCTTCTGACACCGGAGCTGCAGAGTGCCATGGGAATTGCGCTGTATGCGATGTTTATCGCCATCATCGTCCCCCCGGCGAGACAGTCCCATTCCATCGTGGTGATTATTGCCGCGGCGGTTCTGGCGAACCTTATCATGCGGTATGTGCCGGTATTTGGATTTATTTCTTCCGGGTTCCGGATTATCCTGGCAACGGTCATCGGCGCAGCGCTCGGCGCAAAGCTCTTCCCGCGGTATGATGCGGACGGCAATGCCCTGACGGTGCCGGAAAATGAGAAAGGAGAAGCGTGATGAATACGGCAAGAGTTCTGATCTGTGTGTTTCTCATGGCGCTGGTGAGTTACCTGCCGCGCATGCTTCCGGTGACGATTTTCCGGAAGCAGATTAAATCTCCCTTTATCCGCTCCTTTCTGGACTATACGCCCTATGCGGTGCTGGGGGCGCTGACATTTCCCGATGTGTTTTTCTCCACGGGGAATCTGTATTCGGCTGTGGGCGGAACCCTGGTTGCCCTGTTCCTCGGATACCGGGGAAAGAGCCTGGTGGTTGTTGCGATTGCGGCGATCATAACGGTCTATCTTCTTGAGATGGCAGGAGGTGTGCTGTGAGAATTCTGAAAGGAGCAGATGTGGCGGCGGAAATCCGGACACAGATTCTGAAGGAAGTGGAGATGCTGGACCATACGCCCACGCTGGCGACGGTCCGCATCGGCGAGGAGGGCGATGACATCGCCTATGAGAGAAGCGCGGCAAAGCGCCTTACCAGCTATTCCCTGAAGACAAAGCACTATGTCTATCCGGCGGATATCAGCAACGAGGAGTTCCTTTCGGCCATCCGGAAGCTGAATGACGACAGCGAGATAGACGGTATTCTCCTTCTGCGGCCCTTCCCGGCCCAGATCAACGAAGAGAGCGTCATGTACACCATCGCGCCGGAGAAGGACATGGACGGCATCAGTCCCATGAATATGGCACGGGTGTTCTGCTGGGATGAGCGGGGCTTTGCACCGGCCGTCGTGGAGGCAGTGGTGCGGATTCTTAAGCATGCCG
>DMCD01000121.1 GCA_003445895.1 Lachnoclostridium sp.
CCGCCCACCAGATAGAGGAGCATCGGCCCTACGCTGGTGATGGTGGAAAGAACCACCCGGAACCAGCGGCCTGCCATCTTCTCCCGGATGTTCAGGCGGATCATGCGGTGATTGGCCTTCTCGTACTTTTCGTACTCCTCCTGCTCTCTGCAGAACAGCTTGACCAGGGTCTGTCCGCTGACGGACATGGTCTCATTCAGGATCCCGTTGATCTCATCATTGCACTCCTGGGCATCTCTGGTCAGGGTCCACCGGGTTTTTCCCGCCTTCCTGGTGGGAATGGTGAACAGCGGCACGATAATGATGCCCACCGTGGCCAGAATCCAGTTTTTCCGGTACATGGCGATGAGCGCCACGATAAGTGTAATAGAGTTCGAGAGGATACTGGAAAATGTGCTCGTTATCACCTGCTCGACCCCGGAGATGTCGCTGGTCATTCTGGTGATGATATCTCCCTGGCTGTTGGTCATAAAAAACCGCTGGGACATCTGCTGCAGATGCTTGTACATGGCATTGCGCATGTCATAGGTGACATACTGGGCAATCCAGCTGTTGAGATAATTCTCCAGAACACCGATGAGATTGGCCGCCGCCGTCACCAGGAGAGACAGCACAATATAAAATACCAGCTTATTGAAGTCTCTTCCGATCAGTCCCTCATCGATGATCTTTCCGGTCAGGATCGAGGGCATCAGTGTAAGGACCGAAGAGCACAGAATGCACAGCAGTGCAAAAAACAGCTGCTTCTTATAGGGTCCGAGATAACTCATCACCCGCAGAACAAGCTCTTTGGTGACCTTCGGCTGGTTTTTCTTTTCTTCCTCCGTCAGAAAGCTGCGGCTCCCCCGTCCGAACCCCATCATTCCGCCAGGCGGCATATTCTGTTCCTCCTTTGATATGGATGATTATACGATACCTCTCCAGTAGGTGCGGTCGTCATAGCTGCATTCCAGCGGGCCCCGCCCCTTCATCTGCTTGTTAAACCGGAAGCACAGGGGATCCTTCTGCAGAAGGGAGGCCAGCGCCATCTCACTCTGCTCCAGTGTTTTTCCCGTGACCGGATAGCCGTCGGAAGCCAGGACAATCTCCGTGCCTTCTTCCACCGGATAGCGCAGAATCATGCGGGCATTCATCTTATAGCCGTTCAGCATGGCGTACCCGTCCGGTACGTCCCTGTTTTCGAAATAAAACTTTTTGTGAATGTCCGGCGTGATAAGCTCTCTTCCTACGTCATGGGCCAGAAGCTCCTCGACGGTCTTTCCTTTTTCAATCTCTGCCTCCAGGATCTGGGCCCGTTTCTCTGCATGAAGGGCATTCAGCTCTCTGGCATGGGAATAGACCTTGTCTCCGATGCGGCAGTTGCATCCGCCGTAGCTCCAGATTTCATGGTAGTAATCATTATAGACAATCACAGAGGCTCTGGGATACTCGATGATATCGATGAGTCCGTAGGTGGGCAGCGCCATATGCTTTTCCTGCTGGGCCTCCAGGCAGATCTCCGCCTTCTTCCGAAGAGCGGCATTGAGGGCATGGAAAAAGTCTGCCGGTGTCATTTCCCAGATGGGAATCTCCTCCGGTTCCTTTATTTCGGCCTCCTCCTCACTCTCTTCGGATTCGGATTCTGCCTCCGGTTCGCCGGCTTCCTCCATGGCTGCCAGGATAGCTGCCTCTTCCTCCCGCTTCCGGAGAATCTCTTCGCCTTTTGCCGTCTCCTCCTCCAGGAAATTCATCAGCACGTTCTTGGCAAACAGTCCGCCCGTATCGCCGTGCCATATGTTCCAGGTTCCCATGGAAACCCCGTCGATCACCGCAACCAGGTGTTCCGATAAAAAGAGGCCGTCTTCATTCAGCCGGTCATCAATCTTTTTTCCCTGCAGAAAATACTCTATTGTCTTCATTTTTTCCGTGCCTCCTTCCCGTCAGGTTCCATTTAACGCATAATAGCGTCGGATTCCGCCCTCTGTTCTCCGCTCAATTTTGTTTCTCTTTACCAGATAATTCAGGTGGGACATACATTCTCCCACGGCAAACCATTTCTGCGCCAGCGGAAATTCCTCCCAGCTGGCTGCCCGGATTTTCCAGGTCATCCGACCTGCTATCTCATATCCGTTCAGGCCCGGATTCTGCCGAATGATCCGCTCGGTCTCCGCCAGCCGCCTTGCATGGTGATCCAGGAGCACCCGGATTCTTTCTTTGTAATCACCGCTCTTCCGGTGGCCCGGCAATGCAAGCTGCACCGGATAATTCCGCACACGGAGAAGGTTTTCCAGATAATCTCCCAGGGAATCCTCCACCCAGGACCAGGCGGTAATATTCGGCGTAATATCAAACAGGACGTGATCACCGGTAAACATGATCTCCTGCTCCGGCATCCAGAACATGGTATTCCCCGGCGTATGTCCCGGCACCACGATGGTTTTCAGCCGGTACTCCCCGATACGGATCTCCTGACCGTCATCGATGGGGGTGAAACGGTCATCCAGCGACTGCAGCCGTTCTGCCATGGCCGGGTTGATCCGCGCATTTTCCTCCAGAAGATCCGGCGGAAAGCCTTCCTCCAGGAACCGGGCGTTCCGTTCCGCCACCGTCTTATTGGCGATGTTCATGGAGAGATACTTAAGATCCGTTCTGCTGAGATAGACCTTCCGGTTCTTTCCGGCGAATTCCGCCGCAAGACCCGAGTGATCGGAATGCAGATGGGTCAGAAGAACATCCGTCTTCTCAATATCCGCACCCAGTTCCCGAAGTCCCGCCGAAAGTGCCTGCCGGCAGGCCTCCTTCCGGAAGCCCGTATCGATCAGAAGCCAGGTATCTTCCCCTTTCAGAAGATAGCTGTTCAGCTCCCGCAGCGGATTCCCGGGCAGTTCCACCCCGATTCTCCAGATATTCTTATATACCTGTTCCGTCATTCGTCACCGTTCCTGTTCCTTGTCCCTGTAGTTCTTAATCACTCTGTTCCCGACCGGCGAGCGCAAGAAGCGCTCCCAGTTCTTCATTTGTCAGTCTCCGGTATTCTCCCGGAGAAAGGGTCTCATCCAGCCGCAGTGTCCCCATGGAGATCCGCTTCAGATTAACGACATTCTTTCCCCTGGCCTGG
>DMCD01000165.1 GCA_003445895.1 Lachnoclostridium sp.
AGACACCGGAAGGACAGGTGCCGGAGGGCTGGACCGTGGTCCGGGACCACTATGAAGATGCCGGCCCTATGGCAGGGATCGGGGCGGTCCTGGAGGCGAGTCCATTTCCCTGGGTATTTGTGGTTTCCTGTGATATGCCCCGGGTCAATCCTGCTGTGGCGGAGTATCTGTGGGAATATGCCGCAGAAGGCACAGACCTGGTGGTACCCGCGGCAGAAGACGGCAGAAGGCATATGACCTGCGCCCTGTGGAACCGCAGCACTCTGCCGGTTATCCGCAGACGGCTCAGAGAGGGAGACAGCCGTCTTTATACCCTTTGCGGGGAAATGCAGACGGTTTCGGTGCCGGTAAATGAGAAGATTGCACAGGCAGTGGAAAATATCAACACGCCGATGGCGTACCTCAGACTGAAAGGGACGGGTGAGTGATATGGCCGGAAAGAAGAAAAAGAGAGAGCCTCGTTCGCCGGAGGAAAAGAAGCGGCGCAGCCAGGCCAGAAGGATGATCGCCGGCACGGCGGCCGGCGCGGCAGTAGTGGGTGCTGTGCCCATTCCCATCACGGATTCGGCACTTCTTGTGCCGCTCCAGCTGCATATGCTCACCCGTATCGCCAGAATCTACGGGATGGAGAGGGATTCTGCGGAGAATGCCGTCATCGATAATATCATCAAGGTGGGTGCCACCACCATGGCCGGAAGAACCATTCTGTCGGCCCTGAAGGGGGTGCCGGGCATTCATCTGGCGGCCTCTGTTCTGAATGCGCTGGTGGCCGGTACCGTGACCTACGCCGCGGGAGAGATCAGCGCGATGGTGTTTGAGGGAATACAGCGTGGAACCATTGACCCGAAGACCATCGACTGGGCCCGCTATATCGAGGTGCTGTACCGGGAGAAGATGCCGGAGTACACGGAGCTTATCCAGGAGGCCCTGGAGAAGCGCTCGGCGGAAGATGTGGTGAAAAACCTGGTGAAGATTCTCGGCAGAAAGGAGAAGAAGGACAGTGATTCAGGAATGCAGAATGATGCAGGAGGAGATCGTTAAGCTGCGCAGAGACCTTCACCGGATTCCGGAGCTGGGATGTGTTCTTCCGGAAACCTGTGCTTATGTGGAAGCGCGTCTTAAAGAACTGGGGATTCCGTGCCGTCAGATCGCTGAAAACGGCGGTATTCTGGCGGAGATTGATACCGGAAAGCCGGGAAAGACGCTGCTGCTTCGGGCAGACATGGACGCCCTGCCCGTCCCGGAAGAGACGGGACTTCCTTTTTCTTCGGAGCGGGAAGGCAGGATGCACGCCTGCGGCCATGATGCCCATACGGCCATGCTGCTGGCCGCAGCGAAGGTAATCCTTAAGCACCGGGAGAAGCTGAGCGGTACCGTCCGTCTGCTGTTTCAGACCGGGGAAGAGGTGATGGACGGGGCGGAAATGGCCATCCGCGAGGGAGCTTTGGAACCTCGTCCCGATGCGGTGTTCGGCATGCACATCGGTACCATCATGGGCGCAGAGATCCCGGCGGGGACGGTGATCGCCGCACCGGGATGCGTGATGGCTTCCTGCGACCGGTTCCTCATACGCATTAAGGGAGTCGGCTGCCACGGCTCTACACCGGAGAAGGGTGTGGACCCGATTACCGTCGGATCCCACATCGTAACGGGACTGCAGGAGCTCATCGCCAGAGAGTGTCCCGGGCGGGATGCGAGGGTTCTGACCGTGTGCCGGTTTACGGCGGGACATACCTGGAATGTGATTCCGGATACGGCGGAGCTGGAGGGAACGGTCCGGGCGGTCAGCGATGAAGTCCGGCAGCAGATCCTGGGAAGAATCCGGGAGATTGCGCAGGGAATTGCCCACACCTACCGGGCGGAGGCAGAGGTGGAGATGGCCCTCGGCTCCGCGCCGGTTATCAACAACCCGGAGATGGCAGAACTGGCCGCGGAGGCAGCCGCGGCTGCCGTAGGAGCAGACCATGTGATGACACAGATTGCGGGTCCCACCATGATCGCCGAGGATTTCGCCAGCTATCTGCAGCGGGTCCCGGGGGCATTCCTCTTCCTGAGCTCTTCCAACCCGGCGAAGGGAACGGACAGACCCCATCACAGCAGCCGGTTTGACATCGACGAGGACGTGCTGTGGGAGGGCGCTGCAGTGTTTGCATCCATCGCTAAGCGGTATCTCGGCGCGAAGTAAGGAATTACGGCAGCCCGGGACAGGAATGGAGGCTGGAAAAAAGGCATCTGCCGGAGCGTTTGCTCCCGGACAGATGCCTTTCAACTTTCAATATGTATTGGTAGTATGCTTTTCTGTTTTTTACATCTTGATCCATCCCATAACATTGGCGATGGAGCTCAGCAGAATAATCAGGATAAAGACGGGGCTTACGTATTTAACGACGAAGTTGAAGATGAACTTCAGGCGGTACGGATGCCCTTCTTTTGTGACTTCCTTTTCTACGGCGAGAACGGTCATGTACCGGTCAACCAGCCAACAGATGCACAGGGCGGATACCGGCATCATCAGGGAGTTCGTCAGGAAATCGAAGAAATCCAGGAACTGCATGCCGAAGATGGTGACATTTCCCAGCGGGCCGTAGCCCAGGGAAGACAGGGAGCCGAGGCCGATCATGATGGCGGCCATGGCAAAGGTGGCAGCTTTGCGGTTCCAGCCCAGCTCATCGCAGAAGGTGGAGACGGAGCTCTCCAGGAGGGCGATGGCGCTGGTCAGTGCTGCAAAGAGCACCAGCAGGAAGAACAGGACACTGACGATTCCGCCGAAGCCCATGCTGGCAAAGATTTTCGGCATGGTAATAAACATCAGGGACGGGCCTGCGTTCAGGTGTTCCGCGCTTCCGCCGGAGAAGGCGAAGACGGCGGGAATAATCATCAGGCCTGCCAGGATGGCGATGCCGGTATCAAAGAGCTCAACCTGCAGGGTGGATTCTTCGATGCTGACGTCAGTTTTCATGTAGGAGCCGAAGGTGACGAGGATACCCATGGCGATGGACAGAGAA